>JAWOEO010000153.1:0-3934 GCA_046482755.1 Halohasta sp.
TGAGACGGGCGACCGCACCCCCTCGGAGAACATGGGCGAACTCAGCGAGAACCTCGGCAGCGTCCTCGGCAGCGGCCGGAGCCTCTCGGCGTACCTCCACTCGCAGTACGAACGCTACAAGGAGGAGGCCGAGGCCCAACAGGAGCAGTATCTCGAACTATTGTCGACGTTCGCGGAGGCCTACGTCACCGTGTTGGTGGCGGGGCCGCTGTTCGTGATCACGACGCTGGCGGTCATCGGCCTCGTGTTGCAGGACACGCTGGCGGTGATGCGGGTGATCACCTACGTCGGCATTCCCTTAGCGACGTTCGGCTTCATCGTCTACGTCGACAGCGTCACCGAGGACGCCGAGACACACCAGTCGGCCGACCACGACGAGGAACTCGTCGACGCGGGGTCGATCCAGCAGCCGCCGGCGGTCGCCGACGGCGGCGTGGTCGACCGGTGGGCGAGCCAGCGCGAGCGGCTGGCGATGTACGACCGGCTCGATCGGTGGCTGACGTGGGTCACCCAGCCCCTCGAGTTGGTCCTCCAGCGGCCGACGATCACCTTCTGGCTCACCGTTCCCGCCGGCCTGCTGTGGGTCGCCCTGACGATCGGCGAGTTCGAACCCACCCCCTTCGCCGTCCTCGAAGCGGTCGTCCCGCCGCTGGCCGAGGCGACCATCGTCGCCCTCGGGAGCTACGCGGTGGCCTACGAGCTTCGGAAGCGCCAGACCCGTGACGTCGAACAGGCGGTGCCGGACTTCCTCGATCGGTTCGCCAGCGTCAACGACGCCGGGATGTCGATCGTCGAGAGCTTCCGGCGGGTCAAAAACAGCGATCTCGGCGCGCTGACGCCCGAACTCCAGCGGACCTGGCGGGACGTCCAGTGGGGGTCGGACGTCGCCACCGCGCTCAAGCGGATGGACCGACGGATCGGCTCGCCGCTGGTGACGCGGGCGGTGACGCTGTCGACCAACGCGATGGAGACCAGCGACGACATCGCGCCGGTGTTGGAGATCGCCGCCGACGAGGCCCGGTCGGCACAACTGCTGAACCGCCAGCGCCAGCAGGTCATGCTGACCTACTTGGTCGTCATCTACGTCGCGTTCCTCGTGTTCCTCGGGATCATGGCCGCGCTGATGATCTCGTTCATCCCGGCGATCGAAGACGTCATGGCCCAGATGGCCGAAAGCACTAGCGGCGGGACGAGTGGGGCCCCCGGCGGCGGCCTCGGCCTCGTCGGCAGCGGCGAGGACATCAACATCGCCGGCTACGAGACGGTCTTCTTCCATGCCACGCTCGTCCAGGCGATCTGTTCGGGGCTGGTCGCCGGCCAACTCGGACAGGGCTCGACCAAGGACGGCGTGAAACACGCCACGGTGATGTTAGTCATCACCTACGTCGTGTTCACCGTTCTCTAGAGAGCGGCTACTGCCAGTAGTTCGCATGCGTCGACCGGGGTGTCGACCCGAACCCCTTTGCCCACCAGCGAGTACCCTCGGGTATGCCTGCGGACCTCATCGAAAAGACCGACCGCTACGAGCAGATGTTGGCCGACGCCCTCGCTGTCGCCGAGGCAGTCCCGCCCGCCGAGACGCCGCTGGCCGAGGCGGCGACCGACTGCCGGGTGATGGCCGCCTCGTATCTGGAGGACGGTCGACACTTCCGCGAGCACGACGATCCGGTCAACGCTTTGGCCTCGTTTTCCTACGGCTACGGCTGGCTGGATGCGGGCGTTCGGATGGGGTTGTTTTCGATCCCCGCGGAAACCGACCTGTTTACGATGTGAGCGGCCGCCGGGGGCGTCGCTGGCGACACCTGTGTGTCTCCGAGAGATCGCCCCGACTTCGCGTCGACCCCGCCGGGTCGGCTATCGCGCTTGGCCGTCGACGGGCGTCGAGACGACCGGCAACGAGACCGTCACCGCCGTCCCCCGGGGCTCGCGGTCGGCAACCGAGAGGTCGCCGTTGGACCGTTTGACCACCCAGTAGACGAGCCACAGCCCCAGCCCGCTGCCGTGGGTGAGTGCCCCGGTCGCGGTCCCCGACTCCAGGACCTCGCGGTCGAACTCCAGGATCCCGGGGCCGTTGTCGGCGATCCGAACATCGGCCATCTCGCCGTCGACGGTCACCGTCACCTCGACCTGTGGCGTCTCGTGGTCGTTGTGTGCGGCCGCGTTCTTGACCAACTCTTCGAGCGCCGATTCGATCGCGGGGATCGCTGTCACGACGACATCGTCGGGTGCCGAAACCGACAGCTCGACCGCGGGCCACTCGGAAGCCACTGTCGCGGCGATCCGGTTGAGGCGACGTGAGAGGTCGATGCGTCGGATCGCCGTCTCGTCGCCGAGGATCTGCGTGATCTTGTGGGACTTCTCGCTCGTCGTCAGCAGGTCGTCGGCCGTCTCGACGACCGCCTCGGCGGCCGTTTCGAGCTCGCCGTCGACGGCCGCCCGAAGCTGTTCTCCCCGGCCGTAGATCACGTTGAGACTGTTGCGGATGTTGTGCCGGAGGATGTTGTCGAGGACCTGTAGCTGGCGGGTCCGCTCGTCGAGGTCGGTTATGTCCCGACAGATCGCCAGCGTTCCGGCCAACTCGCCGTCCTCGTCGTAGTAGGGGTACCGACTCGTGTAGAAGACGGCCTCCCGGCGGCTGTGTTCGAACGTCGGGGTGACGCTGTAGGAGACCGGCTGTTCGGTCCAGTGGACGAGCCGTTTCTGTCGCTCGATGGTCCGGGCTGTCGGCTCGTCCATGAAGGCGTACTCGTCGTCTCCCTCCAGCTCCTCGGCGGAGAGGCCAGCGAACTCACACAGCGCGTCGTTGACCAACAGGAACTGGCCGTCGGTGTCCTGGAGCATGATGGGGTCTTCGAGCCGCTCGACGATGTCGCGGTGCCGTTTCAGCCGGTCTTCGAGCCGCTTTTTGTCGGTGATCTCGGTCTGGACTGCCACGTAGTCGGTGGGATCGCCCCTCTCGTCGGTGATGGAAGCGATGGTTTGGTCGGCGATGTAGAGCTCTCCGTCCTTTCGGCGGTTGACGATCTCCTCGTGCCACGTCTCGCCGGCCGTGATGGTATCCCAGAGCCGTTCGTAGTGGGAGGCGGGCATCTCACCGGAGTTGAGCAGCCGCGGCGTGTTGCCGACGGCCTCCGTGCGGCTGTAGCCGGTCGTCTCCTCGAAGGCCGGGTTGACGTACTCGATGGTGCCGTCGGTGTCGCTGATCAGGATGCCGTGGCCGGAGGCCTCGACGGCCCGCCGGAACTTCCGGAGCCGTTCGGTCCGGGCCTTGAGATCTAGCGACTGCTTGCGAAGCCGCTGTAGTGCCCGCAGCCGCCATTCGAGTTCGGCCTGCCGGATCGGCAGCGAGATCAGCTCGTCGACGGTCGTCGCAAAGACGTTGTCGGCGAGTTCGCCCCGGTCGGTGTCGATGAGGTCGCTGTCGAGATCCGACACGAGGAGGAGTACGGGCAACAGCGCCGGTTCGGCGGCCGCTTTGGCCGCTCGGATCGACTCGTTGTGTTCGAGCAGGGCAGCCTGGTCGACCAGACAGATGTCGGCCGTCGACTCGACCAGCGGCTCGTCGTCAGCGACCACGTACGCCTCGTGGGCTTCGAGCCACTCGCGGAGGACACGCTCGTTGCCGCTGTTGGCGATCAGTGGGTAGATGACCGCCGGATCCTCAGAGGGGTCAGTAGCCGAACCGCCTGGTGGGTCGTCGCCCAGTTCGTCGGTCTGATCAGTCATCGTTCCAGTCGGGCGTACCCGTGAGGATCCCGCGCAACTCCGAGAGCGGTTCGCCCACGGTGAGCCCCTCGTCGGTGATCTCCAGGAGCCGGAGCGTCGACTCGAAGTCGCTGGTCCGCTTTTTCAGGACGCCGATCACCTTCCGGAGTTCGCCCCGGTGTTCGACGTGTCTGAAGAAGACGATATCGTCGGCCAGATGGCTGATCCG
>JAWOEO010000332.1:0-9699 GCA_046482755.1 Halohasta sp.
TTGACGACTCTCGTTAGGTAATAGAACAGGATGATTAGCGGCCACAGAACTTTCTCAACGATTTTTAGCCCTCGGGCGACGCGCCGTGCGTGCAATTCAGTGTTCTCAACGGCGTAGGACTTGGGTGCGCTCTCACCGAAGATCAGGACCATCGACGTGATACCAAGTGACGAAATAATGACTGCTGTGCCCGCATCGAAATATAAGCCAACGAGCGTCGTTGAGACTGAAGACATCGTGATGTTGACCATATTGTTTCCGACGAGAATCGTCACGAGCAATCGATGAGGATCCTCTTTGAGAGATTTAACCGCCTGGGCCCCGAGTTTTCCCTCCTCAACCATCGCGTCAATCTGGTAGGTTGGGAGCGAAAACAGTGCAATCTCGGACGACGAAAAAAAGCCCGATCCGACGAGAAGCATCAGAATCATGAGAGTACCAAGGGCGGTGATTTCCGTCTGCCCCAGTTCGACACCGATGACCGGTATAGTGGTCAGTATGACACTGGCCTCAAATACAGCTGTGAACACAGGTAACATCATTAGTACCGATTATCGTTAGAGTAAAAAACTAACCCCTTGTGTACCCCGTCTCGGAGTCGCTGCAGCTATCAACAACGCCCGCGCGGCGGTCGTCGACAGCGACGCCCTCTTGGAGGCCCTCGAAGCCGGCAACCTCGGCGGTGCAGCTCTCGATGTCTACGACGAGGAGCCGATTCCGGACGACCATCCCCTGCTGGATCTCGACAACGTGGTGACGACACCCCACCTTGGCGGAGCAACCGACAGCGTGATCAGACGACACTCCGAGATGATCAAAGCCGATCTTGAGGCGTTGCTTGCTGGCGACAATCCCGCACACGTTGCCAACGAGAACGTGCTCGATTCGGTGTCGCTCGTCGGCTAACCCACTCTACAACCACAGCCATGACGATACCAGACTCACTCGACAGCGAGGAACTGCACGCGAAACGACAGACGGTCGGCGACACCGGCCGGCAGATGCTCGAAGAGGGACTGACGAAAGCCACCGGCGGCAACGTCAGCAGCCGGGTTGGCGACAACCACGTCGCTGTCAGCCCATCGGGCGTTCCGTATCCCGACATCGAGCCTGAAGACGTGCCATTGGTCGACCTGGATGCCGAGTTAATCGACGGCGATCTGGAACCTTCCGCGGAGACGCCGATGCACACCGCAGTCTACTGCGAGCGCGATGATGTCGGCGGCATTATCCACACCCACTCGCCGTATGCCAGCACGTTCGCCAGCCTCAGCGAGCCCATCGAGGCCTCACACTACCTGATCGCCTACGCCGGCGACAGGGTGCCGGTCGCGCCGTACGAAACGTATGGCACCGAGGAGTTGGGCGCGGCCGCCGCCGAGACGCTTGGCGATACGTATAACGCCTGCCTGCTCGAGAACCACGGCGTACTTACAGTTGGCGAAACCATCGAAGGTGCGTTCGAGACGGCACTGATGGTCGAATACTGTGCGCGTATTCACTACCAAGCTCGGACTATCGGCGATCCGACGATCCTTTCGGACGAGGAGGTCGACCGACTCATCGAACGGTTTGCGAGTTATCGTACACAGTAACAAGACTGATCACAACATTCAATCCATAATAGCTTCGATATCGGGCATCAATCTGCCCAGCGCGATATATAAAATCCCGTCGAACGACGGTAAAGCGTTGGGACCCACGGGGACGTATATTTACTCAGTATGTCTACAGCGACGTCTATGATCGACGGCTGGCTGCCGACGGGTGAGCAGGCGGTCGAACAGCGAATGCTGCTTGCCTCCCGCGTTGTGCTTATCGCGCTGACAGTCGGCTTTGTGGTCGCTGCGACGGCGGGCTATAGCATGGCGCTTGAAACGCAACTCGGTGTCTACCTGTTTGGGATGGTCGCAGTCAATCTCCCACACGGTGGCTACGAGCATTTCTCGAACGTGCGCCGGCGCGGACTGCCCTTCGGGATACAGTACGTCGGCCTGTACCTCCTCGGGGTTGGCATTTTCGTATCGGTGTTGTTCGTCGCACCGGTCGCCGGGCTTGCGCTTGCGCTATCGGTAGCGATCGCAAAGGGTGGCCACGGCGGGCTGCGTGTCATGGACGCGCTCGTTGGGACCGACCACCTCAAAACTCGCCCTCAGCGCGCGCTGGCGGCGCTTGTGCGCGGCGGAGCGGTGATGATCGTCCCCATCTATGCGTGGCCGGAAACCTTCGCGGCCTTCTCGACGTACATGGTGAATATCTTCGAACTGGGTGCGTTCGCCAGCTACGGTAGTAACCTTGGGACGTCGCGGTTCGTTCTCGCAGGACTCTTCGGTGCTGCTGTTGGGGTGCACATAGGCGTCGGGTTCGTTCGTGCCGGCGGTCCCGCAGCGCTTGTTTCTGCTGAGGCGCGAGCGACATCCGCGATGCGATCGTGGTTCGTCGACGTCGCGGAGACGCTGCTGTTAATCGTGTACTTCGTAGCCGTGCCAGTCGTTGTCGCTGTTGGATTGTACTTTCCCGTTTGGTACTCGCTCAGACAGAGCGCTCGGGCAAGCATCGTCGAACGGTCGCTTCCCGATCCGAATCCTGACGAGGGAGTGCCACCGGTGCTCGCTGGTGGCATGTTCCTTGTCGGGGCGGTCGTCACGTTCGGACTCGCTGCACTATTGTGGTCTGTCGTCCCGAACCCACTTGGTGGCTCAGAATCGCTCTTGATTGGTGGTGTTGCGTTCTACAGTATCTTCGTGAGCATTATTGCGCTGCCGCACGTGGTTGTCGGGGGCTGGTGGGACCGCGAACACGGGATCTGGTACGTTCCGTAGGTTCGGGTCTTCTCCCTGTCTGTATCAGCCGTTGACGATTGACGCCAGCAGCTCGCGCTGGGCGGCTGCGAGGTGTTCGGCAAACGTCGATCGGGCAATACCGAGCGCCTCTGCGACCTCCGCGGCACTGTGTTCGCGGGGATAAGAAAAATACCCCATCTGATAGGCGGTTTCGAGCACGTCCTGTTGACGTGCCGTGAGCCGTCCGCGGTCGACGATCGTGAGGTCACGGCGGTCTTCCGCTGTGGCGTCCCGGACGAGGTAGTCAACGGAGACGTGTGCGCCAGACGCCGAGAGTGCGTCAACGACTTCTCGGAGCGCAGATGCCGCTGGGAGGTGGACTGTAACAGTGAGCTGACCGTTGCGAACCTCGACGTTGTCGATCGGGTGGCCAGCGGCTTCGACGCGCTCGCACACGCACGAATCGGCCTCACGCTCGAAACGGTAGGTCGTCTGGTCGCCCACCTCAAATGTCGCCTCAGCGCCGATACTGTCCGGCCCTGTCCCTGTGGTCGATCCCGTGGTGGTAAACGACTCTGTCACCATCCCATCGCTCGCGCGTGTCCACGTGACGTCCGAGACTGAGACATCATTCTCTGTGGATGCCGCAAGCGGGCATCCCTCCGGATCCGCAACTGAGATCTTGGCTCTGATTCCCGGCACAGTTCAATATACAGTCGTGATGAATATAAAACACCGCCGAGCGACGGCGACAACAGGAACCAGTCGGACCCGTATGAAAACGTATGTGTGCGAACCGTACCACGACAGCCGATGAGATGTCGTTACCGGCTCGATCCGATCGGCAAGGCGGATCGAGCGACTCCACGACGCTCTCGGAGATCGACTCGGTCGTAATTGGTGGCGGAATCGGCGGGCTCTCGGCGGCGTCTCACCTCGCAGCACGTGGTGCGAACGTTCGGCTTCTCGAACGGCACGGTACGCTCGGTGGCGTCGCTGGTCGGATCGAGACAGACGGCTTTCGCATCGACACCGGCCCCTCGTGGTACCTCATGCCAGATACCTTCGAGCGGTTCTTTGCAGCATTCGATCGTGAGCCGAGTGACTACTACGACCTCACGCGATTAGACCCCCACTATCGGGTCTTCTGGAAAGATGGCGATCGCGTTGACGTGCCGGACGACCCGGATGCATTGCCTGGACTGTTCGAGACCTACGAATCCGGTGCAGGAGATGCACTTGAGTCGTATCTTGAAATGGCCCAACATGCCTACGAGGTCGGCATTGAGGAGTTCGTCTATCGCGATCGGTCCCGGTTCCGCGACTGTCTAGACCCGCGGATCCTCAAAGCCGCTCGCGGCGTCGACCTTCTTTCGTCGATGCAAGAGTACGTCGAAGAGTACTTTGAGCACCCAAAGCTCCAACAGCTCGTCCAGTACACCCTCGTGTTTTTGGGTGGTTCCCCACACAACACGCCGGCGATTTACACGCTTATGAGCCACGTCGATTTTAATCTCGGTGTCTACCACCCGACGGGAGGAATTGCGTCGGTAATCGACGGGATGGCCGACCTCGCGACCGAACTCGGCGTAGCGATCGAGACGAATACGCCGGTCTCGGCCGTCGAACCGCATCCTGATGGTGTGCTGGTAACGGCCGATGGCCAAGCCCACACTATCGATCGCGTTGTTTCGAATGCGAACCCCTATCACGTCGAGCGCGACCTTCTTAGCCCCACAGCGACGGAGTATGGAAACGAATACTGGGAAGACCGAACGTACGCACCGTCGGCGTTTCTGCTGTACCTGGGTATCGAGGGCGAGGTTGATCCGCTGGCCCATCACACGCTTGTGTTGCCGACCGACTGGGACGATCACTTCGAGTCGATCTTTGAAGAGCCACAGTGGCCCGAGGACCCTGCCTACTACGTCAACGTGCCGACAGTGACCGACGACACAATGGCCCCTGATGGTCACTCGGTCGTCGTGGTTCTCGTTCCGATCGCTGCTGGGCTGGCTGATGGGGAGCAGCCACGGTCACGCTACCGCGAGCAGGTGCTTTCAGATCTTGCGACACACACCGGTGTCGATCTCCGAGACCGGATCGTCTTCGAGCGCTCGGCGTGCGTCTCGGAGTTCGCCGATCGGTTTTCGCTGCCGAACGGAAGCGCGCTCGGGTTGGCACACACACTGAGACAGACGGGGCCACTTCGCCCCTCGATTCGGTCTTCGGCGATCGATGGGCTGTACTACGCCGGTTCGTACACTTCTCCTGGAATTGGAGTGCCGATGTGTCTGGTCAGCGGCGAGCACACGGTCAATGCGCTTGAGGCCGATACAACTGCAGGACCGATCGGACGGCTCGTCTCGCCACCGGCATGGCTGTCCTCGTGACGCCACCGACGCGCACACAGCTACCGCGTTGTCCCTGCGTTGATCGGTGGCTCAAATGCAGCCTCGACCGCTTGCTCACTATCCGCAGCGTCGACCGCTAATCCGCGCTTTGAGGCGAATACTAGATGACGTTGCGTACCCACTCGTTGTCATCGTTTTCAGCGAGGTATTCACCGTAGTATGGAATTCGGTTTGCAACAACATTTTCAAAGGTCTCGCGGATCTCAGTGCGGCTCATCTCGCCCATCGACTGCAGATCATCGGTGCGATTCAGGCAGCCCTTGAGATATCCGTTGTGTGTGACACGGATGCGATGGCAGTTCGCACAGAACGCCGGGTTCTCGACTGGGTCGACGATCTCGACCATTCCGGGATCCCCATCACCCGTGGCGTCGGGATCGGTACTGCTGACCCAGTAGCGTTTCCGGTTGTGCATCTCACGGCGTTCGATTCGATCGGCAATCTCGGCAAGCCAGTCGTGGACGCGGCCGATATCGATGTTCCACTCCGGTCGACCAGCCAACTCGGGCATATACTCGATAAGCTGGAGTTGGAGTCCCGCTCGGTCGGCGACGTGTTCGACCATCCCCTCGACGTAGCCCGCGGTCTGCTCGAAGACGACCATATTCAGTTTGACGGGGGCCAACCCGGCTTCGAGGGCCGCGTCGACGCCATCGAGTACCGTTTCGTAGGCACCTGATTTCGTGACCGCAGCGAACTGCTCGGGGTCGAGCGCGTCCTGTGAAATGTTGACGCGGGCGAGCCCGGCCGATTTGAGGGCTTCGGCGCGACCCCGGAGAAAGGTCCCGTTGGTCGTCAGCGAGACTTCCATCGACGCCGGCACTCGGCGGATGATCTCTTCGAGGTCGGCACGTAGCATCGGCTCACCGCCGGTGAATTTGACGTTTTCAATGCCGAACTGTTCGACGACCTCCAGAAACCGGATGATGTCATCGGCGGTCATCTCGTCGTCGGACGGCTCCATCGGCCCGCGGGTATCGCCAAGTCCCTCGTTGTGACAGTAAATGCAGTCGAAATTACAGCGGTCGGTCAGCGAAATTCGGACGTCGGTCACCTCCCGTCCAAACTCGTCTTCAAGTGGCACACTCATACGCGGCCATGAATTCCGTGTGAAGGTACATAATCGGATAGTGATTCACTGATGAAATCGGATATAGTTTCTTTTTGTTGCGAGTTCATGTGATACGATCAAACGCGCCGCGGGAATTGAGGTCGGAAAGCGATCGCCACGGAGTGTGATCCGAGACTGTCGTGGGAGGAATCACAACGGTATCCAGTTCTGCAACGGTTCCGTGGAGGCTTCGGTCGTCATCGTCGAGTCGCCGTGTGGCGACGCTCGCGGTTCGGTCGACGTGGTAGACGGCCTGTATCGGCTGGTGATGGCCGTCTTCGAGTTCGGGAATCGCGGCGTCGTGGCCTACCGCGTTGTCGAACAGGAACTCGACGAACGCCGGGTCGACAAACGGCATATCGCAGGCGACGACTGCGGCATACGTCGACGCTACCTGCTTGAAGCTGTGTGTGATCCCGGCCAGTGGACCCCTGTCGGGGTCAGGATCGAGGGCGAACCGAACTGGGACATCGTGATCGAGATCGAGCTTCGAGATGGCCCGCTCGAAGGCCGGCTGTTGGTCGTCCCGGCAGCTCACGACGAGGGTGTCGACGACCGCTGAGAGCCGGTCGACGACGCGGGCGACCATCGGTGTGCCGTCGATCTCTGCGAGGGCCTTGTCCGCCTCGCCGAAGCGGGTCGAATAGCCTCCGGCGAGGACGACGCCGGTTCGGTTGTGGTCCGTCACAACGCGTGCTTCGTCGGCACAGAGTATATCGAAACTGACGATTCCCGTCGACTAGTAATAGTCACAACAGTTTTTATTTGTTCGATGAAACGGCTGTGTATGGCTGACGAAGTCGAAGACACCGAGAAACTGCCGTCGACCGCGGGCGAACTCGCCGATCAGTATCCCGACGTCTGGGATGCCTATTCTGGGCTGGGCGAGGCCTGCTCGGAAGCCGGTCCGCTCGACGCCGAGACGAAACGGCTGGTCAAACTCGCCCTTGCGGCCGGGTCGGAATCCGAAGGCGCAGTCCATTCCCACGTGCGGCGGGCGCTCGATGAGGGCGTCGACCCCGAGACACTTCGTCACGTGGCCGTCCTCTCGATTCCGACACTCGGCTTCCCGAAGGCGATGGCGACGTTGACGTGGATCGACGATTTGGTCGACGAGTAGGAGCCCACGTGCCACTTCTCACTGACTGGGATCGGGACAAGATATTATATTGGTTCCATTCAACGTTCAGCTATGAGCCGTTTTGACGAGTCAGTATCTTCATCTAGTACACGCCCATCGGTTGTTCAAGACCGCGATCTTCGGGTCGTCCTCGAGATCGAGCGGGGCGGTCCTTGTTTCATCGACAATCTTGATGGCAACGTGCTCGATCTCGACGTTCGGGTCACTGGCGAGACCTGCCATACTGAAGTGACCGTTAGTGAGTCCTGTGGCGACGGCTCTCGGGCCATCGATAGCAGTCAGGCGAATATCGACGACTCCCCGGACGCCGAGCGTACGGTTACAAAATACCACACCGACGAGGTGTGTAGTCACTGCCCGACGTCGGTTTTTGCGGCCTACGGCTGTATTCCACATTTCATCCGCGAGGAGGGACAGTCGTTTTTCATCAAGACATTTCTCCCCAACTCGGCGATGGTTTCGGAACTCGTCAGTGACCTCACCGAGATCGGGTCGACCGTTCGACTCGTCAGTATGACCCACACGGGCAGTGGCGAACAGCTTTCCGAGGAGATCTACGAGGTCGACGTCTCGGTGTTGACGCCGAAACAGCGCGAAGCTCTCCAGCTCGCAATCGACGAAGACTACTACGCTACCGGTGAGAAACCGTCGATGGAATCGCTCGCCGACCAACTCGACATCTCCACGTCGGCGTTCTCCCAGCGACTCGCCCGAGCCGAACAGAACGTGATGGGCCAGTTTACCCAGTAGCCAGTTACAGTATTGTTAGAATCATACACAACTATTTAGTCGGGGAGACTCCTATCTTTAGCTATCATGGTCACCTCGATGCACGAGTGTCTCACTCAGGATATCGGCTGTGAGGGGTTGTTAGCCTGCTTGTATGGGTTGAACAGCTTGGACCGCGACGTGTTCGTCGAGTTGGCGAACCGGTCACAGCCACTGACGATCGACCAGATCGCCGAGACAGTCGACCGCGAGCGGTCGACGGTGTATCAGTCTGTCCAGCGGCTCGTTACCACCGGTTTCGCCCGAAAACAACAGGTCAACTATGAGGGTGGTAGCTACTGCCACGTGTATCGACCGGCCGAGACCGACAGTATCGTTGCCGATATGCACCGTCTTCTCAACGAGTGGTATCGCAAAGTTGAGGCGTTGATCGCGGAGTTCGACGAAACGTATGGCCCTCTCGATACGTGCCCGATAGGCGATGAGACGTAGCTGTCGAACCGACAGCGTCTCGGCGGGCTCTCAGTCGTCTTGGGCCGCCGTCCGGTAGCGGTAGTAGCCGCCGGTGAGGCTTCGTGCCTCGAATCCCTCGTGTTGGAGGATTCGGCTGGCCATATAGGAGCTTTTCCCGATTTTACAGTAGGTCACGATCTCGTCGTCAGCCTCGCGGTCGGCGGCCCACGACCGCAGTTTCCCGAGCGGGACGTGTTCGTCGCCGGGGATCGATCCCTGTGTTTCCCGCATGGCGGGCGGGCGAGTGTCGACCACTGTCGCCGTCTCACGGCTGTCGAGGAACTCGTCGAGCTGGATGATGTCGGCGACCCCCTCGACGACGTTCGCGCCGATCATCCCCAACACGTTGACCGGATCTTTGGCCGCCGAGTACGGCGGCGCGTAGGCCAGGTCCAGATCCCGGATATCGAAGACGGTGTCGTCGTGGGCCATCGCGGTCGCCAACACGTCGGTCCGTTTGTCGACGCCAGCCTCACCGACCGCCTGCGCGCCGAGGATCGTCCCGTCGCCGGGGTCGAACAGGAGCTTGAAGTGGATATCCATCGCCCCGGGATAGTAGCCAGCGTGATCCGGTTCGGCCGTGTAGACCGCCTCGTAGGGCTGTCCGTCCTCGCGTAGCGCCGCCTCGGTGCGGCCGACCGTCCCCACGTCGAGGTCGAACACTTTGGCGATCGCTGTATTCACCACCGGGTCCAGCGCGTCGTCGTGATCTGCGATGTCGTTGGCCGCAACCCGTCCCTCGCGGTTCGCTGGCCCCCCAAGCGGAATCCACGCCCGCTTACCGAAGGCGCTCGGGACCGCGACCGCGTCGCCGACCGCATGGATCGACGGCTCGGCGGTCCGCAGCCGGTTGTCGACCGGGATCGCCCCACTGTCGTGAAGTGCAAGCCCTGCGGCCTCGGCCAACTCGGTTCGCGGCCGCACACCTGTTGAAATAACGACCAGATCGAATGTATAGTCTGCGCCGTCTATCGTGGCGGTGACCGTTCCGTCGTCGGCCTCTGTCAG
>JAWOEO010000051.1:0-6365 GCA_046482755.1 Halohasta sp.
CTACCCGACGAACTCATTGGAGCCGCAAACGGCGTCGACGCCGATGCCATCTGGGCGGCTGTCGCCGACAACACGGTCGCCTTTGAGACCGTCGAAGGCGGGACGCTCCCCGCAGGACAGGCGGCGGTGGCGGCGGCCGCCGACCTCGACCGGCTGGTCGACCGGCTGGCGGGCCTGCTGGAGTCGAAATACGAGAGCGTCGAGCGGGTCGACGGTGAGGTCGTCGCCCGACAGACGGGCTTCGATCCCTCGAAAGCGGCGACACTCGGGGTCCCCGAGGGACCGAAGTTCGGCAAACTCGCCGCGGGCGAGGCCGTGACGGTCAACGGGAAGACGGTCGAACCCCACGTCGTCGAGAGCCGGCAGGTCGACCGGTTTCCGGTTCCACACCCGGTATCTCACGAACCCGACACGTAAGGTCAGACGATTGTCTGACAAATGGGGAAAGATAAATACGCTCGGTCCGCAAGGCACGGTTATACTAATGGACTCTATCGTTGAGGACGCGATCGACGAGGCCGAGGAGCCCGCAGAGGCCTCCGAGGACGTCACCGGCGGAAGCCCCTCCAGCGGCGCGCCACAGTCGGGGATGATGACCGACGACGAACTGCGTGATGTATTACAGGACCTCCAGACCGACATCACGGTCGTCGGCTGTGGCGGCGGTGGCGGCAACACCGTCAACCGGATGCACGAGGAGGGGATCCACGGCGCGAAGCTAGTGGCCGCCAACACCGACGTTCAGCACCTCGTGGAGATCGAGGCCGACACCAAGATCCTGATGGGCAAGCAGAAAACCCAAGGACGCGGAGCCGGCTCGCTCCCGCAGGTCGGCGAGGAGGCCGCCCTCGAAAGCCAAGAGGAGATCTACGACTCCATCGAGGGCTCGGATATGGTCTTCGTCACCGCCGGGCTCGGCGGCGGCACTGGCACCGGCTCGGCCCCCGTGGTCGCCAAGGCCGCCCGCGATTCGGGCGCACTCACCATCTCGATCGTCACCACGCCCTTTACCGCCGAAGGGGAAGTCCGACGCACCAACGCCGAGGCCGGCCTCGAACGCCTCCGGGACGTGAGTGATACGGTCATCGTCGTCCCCAACGATCGGCTGCTCGATGCGGTCGGCAAGATGCCGGTCCGTCAGGCCTTCCAAGTCAGCGACGAGGTACTGATGCGGTCGGTCAAGGGGATTACCGAGCTCATCACGAAGCCCGGTCTCGTCAACCTCGACTTCGCTGACGTGCGCACGGTCATGGAGAAGGGTGGCGTGGCCATGATCGGCCTCGGCGAGTCCGACTCGGAGTCTAAAGCCCAAGATTCGGTCAAAAGCGCCCTTCGGTCGCCCCTGCTCGATGTCGACATCTCCGGGGCGAACTCTGCACTGGTCAACGTCACGGGTGGCAACGATATGTCCATCGAAGAGGCAGAGGGTGTCGTCGAGGAGATCTACGACCGGATCGACCCCGACGCCCGGATCATCTGGGGGACCTCGATCGACGAGGAACTCGAAGGCAGCATGCGGACGATGATCGTCGTCACCGGCGTCGACTCCCCGCAGATCTACGGCAGCAGCGAGACGGCCGCCGCGCCGACGGAGGGGGCCGCCAGCCCCGAGACAGTCTCGGAGGGCGACGACATCGACTACGTCGAGTAGCCTCGGACCAATAGATAGAAAAACCCCGCCGCCGAAGCGTCGGCAACATGAACGTCCCGTTCGATCTCAACAGTTACATTCGCGTGCTGAAGCTGGCGAGCACGCCCTCGTGGAACGAGTTCTCACAGGTCTCGAAGATCGCCGGTGCCGGGATTATCCTGATCGGGTTTATCGGCTTCGTCATCTTCGCGATCATGAGCTTCCTGCCCGGTGGTGCCTGATGGGAATTTACGCCGTCAAAACAACCGCACGGCAGGAGCAGACCGTCGCCGACATGATCGCCAGCAAGGAGGCCGACGAGATTCACGCGGTCCTCTCGCCGGACTCGCTGACGAGCTACGTGATGGTCGAGGCAGACGGCACCGCCGCCCTCGAACGCCTCTTCGACGAGATCCCGCATGCCCGCTCGATCGTCCCCGGCGAATCGGGGCTCGCGGAGGTCGAACACTTCCTCTCGCCGACCCCCGACGTCGAGGGGATCGCCGAGGGCGACATCGTCGAGCTCATCGCCGGCCCGTTCCAAGGCGAGAAGGCCCGCGTCCAGCGGATCGACGAGGGGAAAGATCAGGTGACTGTCGAACTCTACGAGGCCACCGTCCCGATCCCAGTCACCGTCCGCGGCGATCAGATCCGGGTGCTGGATAGTGAGGAACGATAGTTCCTCAAACCATGCGAACGGGCCTTTGGCCCGTGAGTAGACAGCGAGGAGCGGTAGCTCCTCGGGCCGTGCGAGTAGCGAGAGATTCTTCGAATCTCTCGGACCATGCGAACGGGTGCGAAGCACCCGTGAGCAAACGGCGATGCCGCGAGCAGCTAGTGAGGAACGGTAGTTCCGCAGACCATGCGAACGGGCCGTGCGAGGCGGTTTCACCGCCTCGAATTCGCGGCGCTACGCGCCGCGCGTGGCCCGTGAGCAGACTCCGAAGAACGGTAACGAACAGAGGCCGAACCCGCGACTGGAGGCCGTTTTTATTTCACGCTAAACTGAAGCCGTTCGATAAGGGTCGCGAGACGAGTCAGTCGACCTGTTTCGGCGTGCCGTCGAGTTCGTCGACCACGGCGTTGAGATCGGCCGTCGACTCGACGTCGGCCTGGATCTCCTCGCGGCGGCGGACGGCCGCCGAGTCGGCGTCGTAGGCCCGAACGTACTCCGCGCGGGTGTGCTCGTCGAAGACGTGGCGGATCGCAAAGTAGCCATCGGGAATGAGCGTGCCACAGACCTGACACTCGTGTTTGTCGTGTTCGGTCGTCTGATGGATGATCAGCGACTCGACGTCCTCGAAGCCCCGGTCGCAGTCACCGATGCCACAGCGCCAGCCGGCCATACACGTGGGCTCGCCCCCAGTGCCTATAACGGTTTTCGTGCGTCAGACGCCAGCGGCCGACTCGCCGCCGGTGAAAACGGCATTCTCTAATGGGAGGACTTACAACCGGTGATCGTGACCGAATCGCCCACGACGCGCGTCGACATGCACGTGAAGGTCCTCAGCGACGAGGTCGTCGCGCGTGCGAAACGTCGCGACATCGACGTGCTCGTCTACGCACCCCACTTCACTCGCCTCCCGGAGATCCGGCGGCGGGCCGACCACTACAGCGACGACGACCTGCTCGTGGTTCCCGCACGGGAGATCTTCACCGGCGACTGGAACAACCGTCGACACCTGCTGGCGATCGGCCTCACCGAGCCCGTAGCCGATTTCATCACCTTCGAGGCCGCGATGGCCGAGTGCGACCGACAGGGGGCCGCGGTGGCGGTCCCGCATCCCTCGTTTATGAACGTAAGCTTGACCTGGCCAGAAATCCGGGCTCACGCCACCCGGATCGACGCGGTCGAAACCTACAACGCGAAGCTGTGGGCCTACCAGAACCGCCGCGGCCAGCGGATCGCCGCCGACCTCGCCCTGCCGACGTTCGGCTCCTCGTACGCCCACCTTGCCGGAACCGTCGGCGAGGCGTGGACGCTGTTCGAGACCGACGTCGACAGCGAATCCGCGCTGGTCGAAGCGCTCACCTCTGGATCGCCACGGCGCGTCCAACACCGTGCGGGGATCGGCCACCGGCTTCGCAGCGCCGTCGAGTTCGCCCACCTCGCCTACGAAAACAGTTGGGAGAAGGTCGACCGACTCCTGCTGTCGGGCGACGAGCCGACCCACCCGCGGAACCTCGTCTACGAGGGTCGGTTCGACGACGTCAGCGTCTACTGACCGTACGTGTTGGACAGCGCGTCGGTAGCAGCCGGCTACTGCCCAGTAGCCTCAGGCTACCGGATTGGTGACTTCGTAGGAGACGTTACCATCCCGGAGTGCGTCGGTCACCCGGCCGATGGTGTCGGTCGAGGCGACGACCGCGACGGTCCGGCCGACAGCGGCGGCCGCGGCGGCGACCTCGCCGGCGGCGACGGTGACTGCCGGCTCGTAGTCGACCGTCCGCAGCGAGACGACAGCCTCGACGCCCGCCGCGACAACGAGATCGGCGCGCCCGCAAGTGTCGGCAAGGGCGTCGGTGTCGACCGCCCGACTGCCGCCTTCGCGGGCCGGCGGGATCTGGACGACCGTCACGGTGCCGGCACTCATGTCGATGACTCCCTCGAAGGCGGTGATGCTGACGTCGGTGCCCTCGGCGGCGTCGGTCGTCGCCACTCCCGTCGCAGGACCGGATTCGCCGGGGGTGGCGTGGAGCAGGCCCTCTTGGACCGAGATGGTGACGGCGTCGCCGGCCTCGATCGGGGCGGTTGCGATCGCGGTGTCCTCCTGGACGGTCCCGAGTACGTCGCCGGTGACGTGTTCGGCGTACCGCTGCAGCGAGTTGGCCTGCTGGAACAGCCAGTCGACACCCTCCTTGGTCACCGAGTACCGTGAGCGGCCCTCCTTGGTCACGAGATCGTCGTCGACCAACTCGCGGATGTACTCGCTGACCGCCTGGCTGGTGACGCCGACTGCATCGGCGATCTCGCCTTGGCTCACCGCGGGCTGGCGGTCGGCGATCTCGACGAGCACACGGAACCGGGTGGCCGTTCGTTTGTCGGCCAGCGCGTCGCTCATGTCCCCCTGTCCGTCCGCGGGCATTAAAAGCCCCGCGGGCATGCGTCGACGGAGGCGTTTTAGGCGCTGCCTCCCGAGCGGTGGGTGTGGCCGAGTTCGCGTTCCGTGACCGGGCGGTGTATCTCCCCGCGGCCGAGACGCTGGTGGTGGCGGATCTCCACCTCGGCCGGGCGGCCGTCTCGAACGTTGCGGCCCCACTCGACGAACGGGGCGACCTGCTGGCCCGGTTGACGCGACTCCGAGACGCGTTCGAGCCGTCGACGGTCGTGTTCGCGGGCGACATCCTCCACAGTTTTTCGACCGTCCCCGACGGCGTCGACGAGACGGTCGCGGAGCTGTACGACCAGTGTGTCGACGACGGGGTCGAGCCGGTCGCCATCGAGGGCAACCACGACCGACTCCTCGAATCGGTCTGGCCGGCGGGCGTCGACTCGGCGGTGACACTCGACGACGGTACCGTGGTCTGTCACGGCCACGCGGAGCCCGACCGCCGAGGCGAGCGGTATCTGATCGGTCACGACCACCCGGCGATCACCATCGAGGGGGTCAAACGGCCCTGCCTGTGTGTCGACCCCGAGGGCTACCGCGGCAGCGAACTGCTCGTCCTTCCGGCGTTCACCCGACTCGCCGGTGGCGTCGACCTCAACCGCCTGCACGGGGATGCCTTCCAGTCGCCGCTCGTCGCGTCAGTCGAAACCCTTCGACCGGTCGTCCGGGACCCCGGCCGCAAGACGACCCTCAAGTTCCCGCCACTCGGCGAGTTCCGTCGGCTGCTCTGAGATCGGTTTGGCAATATCTGCCGAGAATCTAGCCCGCATTCATAACGCCACGTGCCGTATTCTTAATTAACTATAATGCAGTTTAGGAGGAATGGGAGTATGGACTATGGACGCAGCAAGACTCCACGAATATACGGACGACATGTCGAATGGGTTGTCAATCGACGACGTCGACAAACCACAGGTAGAACACAGCGATGACGTCATCGTCGCGGTAGAAGGAGCCGGTTGGTGTCAGACAGACAACCATATTATCGAGGGAATGTGGGAGCAGTACGTCCCCCAGCCGCTCCCGATGACACTGGGCCACGAGAACGCCGGCACCGTCGTCGCGGTCGGCGAGGAGGTCCAGTTGGTCTCGGAGGGCGACCAGGTGATCTGCCATCCGGTCCAGACCTGTGGCACCTGCCGACCCTGCCGGCAGGGCGAGACGATGTACTGCGAGAACGACGCGTTCAACGGCCTCACCACCGATGGAGGGTTCGCCGAGGAACTCCACACGAGCGAGCGGTCGGTCATTCCGCTGCCCGACGGCGTCGATCCGGCCGATATCGCGCCTCACGCCGACGCGGGGATCACCGCCTACCACGCCGCAAAGAAGGCCGTCGACGGGCTCAACCCCGGCGACGCCGCAGTTGTCATCGGGATCGGTGGCCTCGGCCACATCGGTCTGCAGTGTATCGAGGCGATGAGTGCCGCGGACATCATCGCGGTGGATATCAAAGGGGCCGCCCGTGACCTCGCCGACGAGTTGGGCGCACACTACACGGTCGACCCCGAGAGCGAGGATGTCGCCGACGCTATCGGGCTACAGCGCCCGGATCAAGTTCCTCATGGACGAGTGGGGGCCCGAGAAGTTCCGCGAGGTGCTCCAAGACGAGTACGTCGACTGGG
>JAWOEO010000090.1:0-8122 GCA_046482755.1 Halohasta sp.
CCTGGAATAGCAACAGGAGGCCGACGCCGATCAGCACAGCCACGACTTGGACGAGGGTCTTCGGCGCCACGTACGCGCGCCAGCCGGTGGTGAACGTCGAGACGAGCAGCGTCCCGACGGAGAACGGGAGCATCGCGACCACGGCCTCGAAGGCGGTGTAGCCGAGGCCGGACTGGAGGTACACTGGAATGATGAAGATGAACCCGGCCATGACGAGCGCTCGAGCCCCGAAGGTTAGCGAGCCCGCGGTAAAGGTGCGGTTCGAGAGCAGTCCCATCGGGACAAGCGGCGAGCGGCCGGCCCGCTCGAGGCGGTACTCGTACTGGACGAATGCGGCGAACGCAAGCAGCCCCAGGCCGATGGTCCACAGCGCCGGCGACATCCCGAAGGGGTTGAACTGGACGCCGAAGGCGACGAACGGGCGCGTCGCGACCAGCCACCCGAACTTGCCGGCGAGGAGGAAGCCGACGACCAGCGACGTCGCGCCGACGACGGAGAGCACGGTCCCTCCAACGTCGAGTGGGTCGGGGTCGGATGCCAACGGGGCGGCGCTCACGTAGCGAACGAACACCAGCGCGACGGCGACGACGACCGCCTCGAGGGCGAACCCCCACCGCCAGCTCGCGAACGTCGTCAACGCTCCACCGAATATCGGCCCGACGGCTGCGCCCGCCGCGCTCACGCCCGCCAGCACCCCGAGCGCTCTCGCGCGGTCCTTCCCGTCGTACGTGACGATGAGGACGGTGAACGTCAACGGCATCAACACGGCGGCCGCAGCACCTTCGACGAACGACCAGCCGAAGTACAGGACGGCGGGACTCCAGGCGACGGCCGCCAGCAGCGACCCGGCGGCGTAGACGACGAGCGTCACCTGCATGAGCCGCCGAACGCCGTAAATTGACGGGAGCTTTCCGCCGGGGAGCATCAGTGCCGCCATCACGAGCGAGTAGACCGCGATCGCGCCCTGGATGACGGGGACGGTGGTGTTCAGGTCCGACACGATAGCCGGGATGGCGACGTTCATCAGGGTCGAATCGATGACCGCGATGAACATCGACAGGCTCACCGCGATGGCCGGCCCCCAGTACGCGAGCGCCCCCTGCTGTCGGTCCGGGGCATCGACCCCTCCTAGAGGTTCTTCCGCATCAGAACTCATCGAGACACCTCAGGAGAGACCAGTCGCTCGGGTTGTTCCCGCGCGCTCCCGTCGGATACCTGTGTCTCGATAAATCCGACACGAACGACGACGTCCCGGTCGAACTCCGCAGTCAACTGGTCGTCCCAGCGTTGAGCGAGGTCCGGTGGTACCTCTTGGTCCCGTGGAACGCCGACGAGGACGTTCACCCGCGGTTCGTTTCCGAGGAGCAGATCGATCGGTTCGTAGTCGACGGTCACCGAAACGAGTTCTACCCCCTCGATGTCTGCCTCGTCGAACTGTTGCTGGAGTTCACTCCGGGTCTGCTGTTCGAAGGCCTGCGTCTGAAACGTCGTCCAGGTAACCGCACCGAGGACGATCGAAAGCAGCGCGATGGCGACCGCGATCACGACGATGCGCGAGACGATCGAGGCGCGAACGCCCTCGAACGCGCCTGCGTCGAGCGGCTTGAACCCTGCCACCCAGAACAGGGTCAGGGCGGAGACGTTGATCGCGAGCAGGTTCACGACGACGAGCACGGCGCCCGCGATGGCGACACCTGTCAAGCCGAACGCGATACCGAGGCCGGATGTCGCAGCGGGGGGAACGAGCGCGACGGCGATGGCGACGCCGACGAGGGTCGACCCGGAGCCACGCATGATGCTGAGCGACCCGGCGATTCCCGATCCAAGCGCGAGAAAGAGCGACAGGAAGTTCGGGCTCGTCCGCTCGGCGACCTGGGGGATGGTCCGGATATCGAGTTCCGGCGGGACGAGAACGGTCTGCTGGAGGAGCCACCCCATGACCGCCGCCGTCGCGATGGCGGCGACGAGCCCGACGATCTGTAGTCTGACGCCGCGTCTGGTCATCCCCGGATCGTCGAGGATCGTCCCGACGGAGGCGGAGACGGCGGGTCCCATGAGTGGCGCGACGACCATCGCGCCGATGATCGTCGCCGCGGAGTCGAGTAGCAGACCCGTCGTCGCGATGACGGTGCTCAGGAGGAGAAACGCGAAGAAGGTGGAGTTCGCCGGCGCGAGATCCTGCGCCCGTGCGTACAGCTCCTCGCGCGAGATCCGGAGGCCGGGAAACCGTTCGACAAGTGCGGACAGTCGCTGCGAGACGACAGTCTCCGTCGAGAGGACGATGGTGTATGCGTCCTCCCGGATACCGGCCTCGATCAGTTCGTCCATCACCGGTTCGACGCCGCTCGGCGGGACGGGAAACTGAACCATCGCCTCGAAGTCACCACGGCCGACCTCGTCGAACACGGCGTAATCGATACCTTGGTCGTCGAGCGCGTCGAGGACGGCCGATCGGGTCCCCTCGGGGATCAGAACCTGGACGAGTCGCATCAAATATCGTGTGGTAGGTGGTCAGGACGTTCCAGACGATCAGGGGGTACGGTTTCCGCTCGTATAACTGGGCTTTCGTCGGCCATGTGGCCCCAGCAGACTCACCCGGCGACTTCCTCGGCGGCGAAGGTCTCGCGGAGGCGCTCGTCGTCTTCCGGGGAGAGGTTCGTGTCGATGATTTCGAAGTTGTACTCGAAGTCCGACAGTTCCTCCTTGATGCGCTCTATATTGCCTTCCCGTGCCAGCAGGAACAGCGCGGAGTTTCCGGGCTCGATCGCGTCCCGTACCTCATTGATGAAATCGTCGTCGATGCCGATGTCGCCGAGTTTTCCGGAGAGTGCGCCGCCGGCGGCGCCGGCCAACAGGCCGAGCCACGGGGCGAAAAACAGCAACCCGATCAGCATCCCCCAGAAGGCGCCGCCCAGTGCGCCCGCACCGACGAGGCTGTGCGCCTGCTTGACATTCGCACGCCCCTTCTCGTTTCGGACGACGACTGCTGCGTCCTCGATCTTGATCAGCTCCCGCTTCTGGAGGTCGTACATCCTGTCGCGCATGGCTTCAGCGCCGTCCATGTCGCCGAATCTGAGTACAACAAGTGAACTCACACCCCTATTACCCTGTCAGAGGACTTAGTTAGAGACAGTCGTTAGAACGAAAGGTTTGCTTACCTCCCCGCGCGTCCTGCAGTAGGATCCGAGAAGGGAATCGATCCGATCTCCGTGGTCTCGGAATGTCGACAAAGAGGAGCACCGACTCGGGGGGAAGACTATTTCGCTGTGTGCTGGTTTCGGCGCGGACTCCTCGGACGCCCGCTCGTATATGCCGAGCTTTCTCACCGATGGTTCGATCACCGCTTGCGTAACGTAGTAATAACTATATCCGACACCCCTCAGACATCGGCATGTCCGCGTCCGGGAGATCGACCTTCGACACGACGGGGACGCGAGACCGTTGTCTCCGAGGATGTCACCGGCCGCATTGCCGTCACGACGTCATCCACCTCGGTGGTCGGTATCTGGCGGCCACAATGCGGTTCGAACCGATGCGACCGGTCGTTCGACGCGCCGGAGAGACACGGATCGTAACCGACCAGGTCGAATCGAGGGGCTGTGACTCCAGAAACCAGGGCAGCGAGTAGCGATATGGCCGACGTGTACTACTTCATCAGCGACCTCCACGTCGGCGGGGACGAGCAGCTCCAGCAGGTGGATTTCCTCGACGAACTGCTCGCGTTTCTCGAGGATCTCGAACACAGCGACGAGGACGCCGAACTGATAATCAACGGCGACGCGTTCGGGCTCTGGGAGTTCACGGAGGTCGAGGGGCCGGCAAAGTTCGACGCGCTCCTCGACCGCTACCCCGAACTGTTCGAGCAACTCGAAGTGACTGGCCGGGAGATACCGATCACGCTCATCCCGGGGAACCACGACTACGAACTCGCGGCCTACCCGGAGTACGTGGAGCGACTGGCGGAGTACAATGTCACACTGGAGCAGGAGGTGTCGATCGAGCGGACAGTCGGTGATTCGGTCGTTCACGTCGAACACGGCATGCAAGAGGATCCGAACAACCGGATCCCCGACTTCGGGAATCCGTATGCGAACCCACCGGGCTACTTCGTGAACCGACAGATAACGAGTCGCGCGGGGCAGCTCTCCGGTCGTGGGAAGTACAACTGGCTGAAGGATATCCAGGCCGTGACGCCAATGACCGAGATCCCCGACTGGCTAATCTCGAACTACTTCTATCGGGAGATGAGTTCGTGGCTGCGGTTCTCGGTCGTGCCGTTCCTCCTCCTGTTCAACGTGGGTCTGCTGTACGTCGCGATATTCGCGCTCGACTGGTTCGACGTGTGGTCGCTACCACTCACCCTGGTCGAGGAACTACTCGGCTTCTTCGGGCCGGCCGGGCAACTGGTCGAACTCGTTCTCGCCGGAAATCTGGTCATCATCGTGCTGTTGCTGGCGATTTCCATCCCGCTCGCCGTGTTCGTGTGGGATGCGCGAAAGACACTCAGGCGGTTCGGCCTCGTCCGATCGCCAACTGACCGGGAACCCGTCGAGAAATACCTCGACCGGGCCAGAGACGTGTTCGCGTCCGAACCGAGGGTCGCCGTGTACGTCTACGGGCACACGCACCGGCCGTCGGCGACCGAAGTCGACGGTCGACTCGTCATCAACACTGGGACGTGGCTGAAACGCCTCCATCGAGTCGACCCGCTCCTCGGGGTTCTCCCACCGGTCTACTACGCCTCCTACCAGCTCAACTACTTCCGTCTCTCCGCGGCCGACGACGGCGACGTCCTCGTCGAGTACGAGATAATCGAGAAACCGGATCCGGACGACGAGACGTGGCTCCAGCAGCTGCTCACCCGATCGCTGCGACGACAACGAGAACTCCCCGACAAGACGGTGGTGAACCGGCCCCGGGAGCGGGGTTCGCAACTGGACGAGTCGGAGGTCACGGAGTGAGTGGCGCTTCGATGCCCCTCGTGAATCCGGTCCCCATACCCGATGGAAAGAACCACGATCTGACAAATAATTCTATAAGAGATTGAGGAGCTATATTCATCTGCGCGAAACCGGAACAATCAGTGACACAACGATCAGGAACGTCTCCAGGGGGCCGGAATGTCCTCTAGTCTACTAGCCGAATAGTCCGTCCAACGCACTTGAGAGCGAGTTCTGTGGCCGAACGATGATTCGACAGTACCTGACAATGCATAGTCTCTGCAAAAACGGGATACTGTATCTGTTCGGTAAATACAAAATTCTGTACAATTACCAAAAACAGGATGTTAGTAACAATATAGTTATAACTCCAAGTCACGGCTATGGGATTCACAAATACCCTCGTGTTGCAGATCGATGCCCCGGGCGTTCCAGACTATCTCCAAGAGGCCATCGCGGGGGTCATCAACTTCCTGCCCCAGCTCCTCGGCGCAGTAGTCATTCTGCTCATCGGTTGGGTCATCGGTCGCCTCGTCGGCGGAGGCGTCCGACGCGTCGCCGACCGGACCGAGGTCGATCGACTTGTTATGAAAACGCCGCTCGGCGGTGCGCTGGGTGGGACTGAGAAAGCGGTCTCGCGAAGTATCGGTCGCGTCGGCGCATATTTCGTGTACGCACTGGCGATACTCGCGGCGGCCGACGCCCTCGCGGTCGAACTCCTCTCGGAGTGGATCGCGGTTGCCGTCTCGTACCTGCCGGCATTCGTCGCCGGTGCGCTCGTCATCGTCCTCGGATTCGTGCTCGCTGACTTCCTGGCCGACGTCGTCGCGCACACGAAAACGATCACGGAGACCAGCTACACTGACATCTTCGCCGATGGAATGCGTGTGTTCCTGTACTTCGTTGCAATCGTTATCGGGCTGGGCACGATGGGGGTCGACGTGCAGATCCTCAATACGTTCGCACAGGCCGCGGCCTGGGGCCTGGCTGCCGGCGTCGCTCTCGCCGTCGGTATCGCGTTCGGCCTCGGCGGCCGAGACTACGTCGCCGCCAACATCGGTGACTGGCTCCCCGGACGCTCGCCCGACACCCAACCGTCCCCGATTGGCCAAACCGATGGTGGCGAGGAATCACTCGACTGAATTCAACGACACCGTCCCGAACGTCTTCGGGATTGGTCCAAAGTCGGGGCGTAAGACGTTCGCCGACCGGACGAACTCGTGTCTTCGCTCACCTATCACCGACCACTGTCCGTATTAGCAGTATATAATGCCCGAAGATCCACCGAACGATCCGAACGCAACGGCCCCGTCGAACGCATCGTCCGTCGAACAGTTTGAGCCGACGTTGAGATGGATCCCGTCCGATCCCGGTCGCGCGGTCCTCTGGCTCGTCGCTATCGCGACGGTCGCCGGGCTCCTGTACGTCGGGTGGAGGTTCGTCGGCACTGTCGTGATGGGACTGTTCATCTACTACGTCACGCGCCCGGTGTTCCGACGCATCAACACCCGTCTCCAGTCACGGACCATCGCCGTCGCCGTCACGTTGCTGACGGCGGTATTACCGCTACTGTTCATCATCGGCTGGGCGTTCGCGATCCTCATCGGGTCGCTGACGGACCTGCTGGAGTCGGACGTCTTTGGAGAGTTCGAGACGCTCGTGCAACCATACCTCGATATCACCGCTCTGCTCGCTGATTTCGGGCAGTATCTCGAAGCGGTGGTCGCAGACCCTGCCCGACTCGCCGACATTCAGTTCGGACCGGCTCTGGGAGAGATCGCGGATTCGGTGCTTTCGTCGGTCGGAGTGGCGTTCAACGCGGGAATCCACGGATTCATCGTTCTCATCCTGGTGTTCTATCTCCTGCGGGACGACTACCGTATCAGTCGCTGGGCACGCGATACGTTCGTCGAGGACGGCGGGGTACTTGAGACGTACTTCACGACAGTCGACGCCGACCTCCACAACGTCTATTTCGGAAATATCCTGAACGCCCTGTTGACCGGGGTGCTCGCGGCGACGGTTTACTCGCTCCTCAACGTCGTCGCCCCCCAGGTGACTCGGATCCCCGAGGCGGCCTTCCTCGGTCTGCTCGTGGGAGTTGCAAGCCTCATTCCAGTCATCGGCATCAAGATCGTGACCTGGCCTGTGGGCGCGTACCTTCTCGGACGCGCGCTCTGGCTCGACCCTCAGGCTCTCTGGTTCCCCGTCGTGTTCTTCTTGGTCTCGTTCGTCGTCGTGGACTACATTCCCGACCAACTGCTCCGGCCCTACGTCAGCGGACGGACACTCCACGTCGGCGCCGTGATGCTCGCATACACTATCGGTCCGCTTCTGTTCGGTTGGTACGGAATTTTCTTGGCGCCGCTCCTGTTCGTCATGACGTTCGAGTTCGGACGGATAATCTTCCCGTGGCTGCTCGACTCCGAGCGGACTTCAGTTGCGTCCCCGTCTGCCCCCCACCCGCCAGAAGAGGGTACGGAACCAGTGGAGACCACCTCGACGGACGAGGCAATCGACGAACGACCCAGGGACACCAGCGCGGACCGACGACCGCCCGGCATTGCCGACGAGACAAAGTCGAGCAAGGGCGAGTAGTCGATGTGCAGTGGCTGCGTCTCTCCGTGTCGGGACTCCGCGGCGTCCCCGGCTGTCGAGTCCGACGCCGTCTCGAACATCTCTCGAGAGAGCGCATCACTCACCGTCCCAGTCGTTGCTCCGGGTCCTCGGTGGGTAGGCGGGATTATTGCGGTGGGATCGGCTGTGGTGGAGAGGGACTCTGTTTTTTCTCGCGAGTAGCGGCTCCGCTCCGTGGGTGGCTGAGTTCGAGTTGAGATCATCGATTGAAAAGAAACAGTCTCAGCAATCATGCTCGCTCTGCGGCCGATGCATTGGGAGGGCCAGTCTCAACTATTGCTCAAGGGAATTTAGATTGAGGTCACAATATGTCATCTTTTCCGATAGACATTTGACCACGGCTATTATTGAATTACAAAATATGGTGGATGTCGAGTCTGTTGCCGTATTCAGTTGCGAAATGGGTGAGGAAATCGAAAATCCGACCCCAGATCTTGTTGGCACGCTTGATGAGGACGACCTAGTTACTGACGCTGGTGCAGAAGCCGAGCGGATTGTCGCAAGCATGCTGCGGGACACACTCGGGCGACGATACAATAGTGACG
>JAWOEO010000100.1:0-9270 GCA_046482755.1 Halohasta sp.
CTGCAGGTGAGCGTACTCCGAAGCCTGATGGTACTGGCGATCGAAGCCGTCGGCATCACCCCCGATCAGGGGATCCTGACCGGGCTCCTCGGGGTGGTCGGGCTAAGCCTGATGGCCCTCGGGTCGGGTGTCTTTATCCTCAGTAGCCGGTTCCGGACCGCGGGAATGGGAAACAGTCAAGAGGACGCCGACGAAGCCTAGAACAATGGCTGATGAGTTCATCAAAGGGTTCGGCATCCTGACTGGAGCAGGGCTCGTCTGGATGGTGCTTGCTGGCTGGTACCAGACGCCATCCTTCTTCATGACGAACCAACTGATCGCCCCGCCGCCGGAGCCGGGGAACGTGTTCGATGCGATCTCGATCTTCCTCATCGACATCTTCCTCTGGACGGCGATCCTGGGTGCGCTGACGTTCTGGCTGCTGATCCCGGCCGCCCGCGAGGCCGCCGACGCGCTCGAAGAGCGCCGTGAGTCGACCTGAGCATCGAAAGACTACAATCGCCGTTTTAGGTTTCCGGACCGTAATAGCCGTCTCCACCCAACGGGATGGTATGATACCCCCACGAGGAGTGGGTCGCTCGCTCGCCGACTGTCCGCTACAGGCGAGCAAACTCATCGGGATCAGCCTCGGTCTGGTGGGCGGCATCGCCGGCCTCATCGGGGTGGTGGGCCCCGGTGGGAGCCTTGATTTCCCGTCGATCGCCGAGGCAGCGGTGCTCCCGATCGTCGTCGTGCCGCTGGTCGGGACAGCACTGGCCGGCGTGGTCGTCCTCGAGACCCTCCACAGCAGCTACCGGGCGCTGCGCGCCGAGGTGGCCATCCGTCGACAGCTCGCCGATCGAACCGGCTACGCGCTGGTTCGGGCGCTTGAGGCAGCCGTCGCGGTCGGCGGGCTGGTGGCCGTCTGGTGGCTAGCCTCAATGCTCGACGGCCGACCCGTGCCGGCGGCTGGGAGCGTCGGCGTCGTGGGCGGCCTGTCGGCTGTCGGCGCGGCGATTATCGCCGCCAGCCTGTTGCGGTCGGCCAGCGAACTCTGGTACTTCGGCGACGAACCTAGAAGATGAGATCCAAGTACGGCGAGTACAGCGGTTGGAGCGCGTAGTAGACCGCATAGACGAGCGTGATCCCCGCCGCCAAGAGCGTGGCCTTTGGCCACTCGAATTCGAGGTCGTTGTCGGCTTCGACCTGCCGGCTTTCGAACTCGAAGACATCGGCGATAAAGAGGCCGAAGATCGGGATCATCATGATCATCCCGCTGACCGGCCGATAAACGACGAACAGCAGCCCGAGGGTGACAAGCCCCATCGTCGTGACCGTGTTGAGCGGGTGGCGGGTGATCGGCTCGTCGTTGTCGGCCTGCCAGGACTGCCGGCGGTTTTCGAGGATCCGCGCCCCGATGTTGGCCACGACGAGCACCAAGATGGCGATTGGCATGAGCGGTCCGATGGTCTCGATCCAGCCCAGTGGAACGAGAAACTGCAGTGGGTCCATACCTACGACTGGGGCAACGACTCATTAGAGTTTTTCCAATTGCGACAGTCGACCAGCGACAGCGCCGGTGCGGGCTCGATGTCGGCGGTAAAGCCAGCCGCGCCGTCGATCAGCCGGTCGGTGTCGGCAAAGACGTCGACCGCGTCGTCCCGTTCGAGGCGGATCGACAGCGGCGGCCGGAGCACCCACGCGTCGGCGATCGTCGCAAACGGGGCGATGGGGACGACCGCGAGGCCGGTGCCGAAAGCCAGTTGCGGCCCGCCGACGGCCCGCCCGTAGCCGCCGCTGCCCAGCGGCGTGGCGACGACGACGCCGTCGGCCCGGAACGTGGCGTGGTCCCGCCCGCCGACAGACACCGTGTACTCCGAGATCCGCGCCGGCTCACTCGTTACTAGCGTCACGTCGAAGGCGGCAGTCGACGCAGTATCGCCGACCGAGACGGCCAGCGGGTGGGCGTCGACGGTCGGCGACTCGTCGACTGTCTCGTCGACCAGCAGCGCGGGCACCGCCTCGGGGTCGGGACTCCAGTCGACATCGAGGCCGGCCGAGAGGATCGGCCGCGACTCGCCGCGGGCCGCACAGTCGGCCAACGGCTCCTCGCCGACGGTAACGAGGAGATCGGCTCCGTCGGGGTCGACCGCAAGCCCGTCGACCGCGTCGATCGCCGCTGCGAGGTCGTCATTAGCACCACAGAGCGCGAGTGAGAGGCTCATGTCAGGTCGGTCCTCCGAGTAGGCACTGGCTACTCCTCTCGGACAGCTGGTACACAATCCCGTTGCACATCAGGCACCGACGAACTCCCAGGCGTAGAGGTGGTTCAACAGGAGGTAGGTGACGACGCCGAGGAACAGCGAGAGGATCCACGCGCTCGCGGCGAACCGGCCGACCCGTCGGTGTGGGGTTTCGGTCCGTAGCTCCTCGGGGGTGTGGGTCACCCCGAGGACGATCGCATACAGCACCAGCGGGACCGAGAGGATCGACAGCAGGATGTGGACCGCCAACATCAGCAGGTAGGCCGGATACACCCACTCCCACAGCGGTACCCACGCGTAGGCCGATTCGAGGACGAACTCCTTAGTGCCGCCGCCGGCGACTTTCGGGAGGTACATGCTGAGGAACAGCAGGATGAGGACGAACGACCCCATCATCGCGCGGGCGTGTTTCCGAACCTCGTCGTTACGGATCCAGTACCACCCCAGACACAGCAGGACGACCGTCACCGAGTTGACGGCCGCGATCGCGTGGCCGAGGAAGTTCACCTGTTGGAGGCTCAGCGCCGGGAACAGTGCTTGGACCGGCGGGACGACGAACGCACCGACGACCGCGGCGTAGCCGACCACCGACAGCAGCGCGGTGACGGCTTTCGGGTGGGCCCGGACCGGCCCGTCGACCAACGGAGTATCCATACAGCGAGTTGGAACCGCCAGCCTATCGGTCTTCGGATTTCGGCTGCCGGCCGCGGGGCGGCCGGTCACTCGCCGTCGATGACGCCCGTGACGGTGGCGGTCTCGTAGGCCGCATCGAGGCTGACGCCGTTGCCGAGGATCGTATACCGGTCCCGGATCTCGTGGGCGGTCGTCAGCGCTTCGAGGACGTCGTCGTCGCTAATGCCGAGTTCCGCGGCCGTCGTCGGCGCATCGATGCTCCGGAGGGCATCGCGGATCGCCCGCCACCGGCCGTTGTGACCGGTGTGGAGGTACTCGGTGAGGATCGAGCCGACGCCGACCTGGTGGCCATGCAAGGCTTGGCCGGGGGCGATCCGGTCGAGCTGGTGGGAAAACAGGTGTTCCGCGCCGGAGGCCGGCCGCGAGGAGCCGGCGATCGACATCGCCACCCCCGACGAGACGAGTGCCTTGACCACGATCCACGCCGACTCTTCGAGGTTGGGCCGAATCGAGTCGGCGCTGTCGACCAGCATCTCGGCGGTCATCTCCGAGAGTGCGCCGGCGTACTCCGAGTACTCGGCGTTCTTCAGGCGCTTGGCCAGCCGCCAGTCCCGAACCGCGGTGTAGTTCGAGATGATGTCCGCACAGCCCGCGCTTGTCAACTCCCACGGGGCTTTGGCCATGATCTCGGTGTCGGCGACCACCGCCAGCGGCGGGTCCGCGGCGACGCTGTGGCGGGTATCACCCTCGGGGATCGACGACCGCCCGGAGACGATGCCGTCGTGGCTGGCCGCGGTGGGGACCGACACCAGCCCGCAGTTGATTTCGTCGGCGGCCATCTTGGCGATGTCGATGGGTTTGCCGCCGCCGAGGCCGATCAGGTAGTCGGCCTGCTGGGACTGGGCGGTCTCGATGACGCGCTCGATCGACTCGAAGCTCGCCTCCTCGACGATGATCGTCGACGAGTCGGGGACTTGGGCGCGAACCCGGTCGCCCGCCAACTCGTTGGGGGTCGGGCTCGTGATGATCAGTGGTTCGCCGGTGAGATGGAGGTCCGTGATCGCCGCCCCGAGTTCGTCGACCACGCCGTGGCCGACGACGACGTTCCGGGGGAGCTTGATCCACGTCGACTTCTCGAACATGCTCGCCTCAACGGGGGCCGACGGTGAAACCGTTTGTGTCTCCGGCGGCGATATGCCGTAGTAGTCGACGACTACCGTGTCGGCGGTCCGGTTAGGCGGTGCCTTCGAGGGCCGGTTCGACCCGTATCGAGCGGGCGATCGATTCGGGAAGGCTCTGCTGGCCGCCTGCGGGGGTACGGACGGTGACCATGCCGAAGGGGGCGATGTCGACGACCGCGAGCTCGGTCCCCGGCGTGATGTCGGCGTCTTCGAGGTAGGCGAGCTCCTCGTCGTTCCGGTCGGAGACGCGGGAAACGACGACACGGTCGCCCTCGCCGAACTCGCTGAGCGCGACCGACTCGTCGTCGCCGAGCGGTTCGAGATCGGCATCGGGAATCGGGTCACCGTGGGGGTCGACCGTCGGGTAATCGAGCGTCTCGGCGACCCGGCGCTCGAACTCCTCGGAGATGTGGTGTTCGAGCCGGTCGGCCTCATCGTGGACCTCGCTCCAAGAGTAGTCGAGCTGCTCGGTCAGAAACGTCTCCAGCAGACGGTGATGGCGGATCACTTCGAGGGCGACGGTCTCGCCCTCCGGGGTGAGCTCGACGCCCTTGTACTTCTCGCGGTCGACCAACGCGTGGTCTTCGAGCTTGCCGACCATGCTGGTGACCGTCGGCGGGGTCTTGTCCAGATACTCCGCGATCGCAGAGGTCGAGACGGGCGGACCACCCTCGGCCTGAAGGACGTAAATCGCCTTCAGGTAGTCCTCCATCACGTCGCTGAACATACCGTCAGTATCGGTGTCGGCGGCAAATAGCTACCGGGTCGGCCGACTAGATCCCTTGGCCCATCAGGTGACTCCGCAGCACGTCCGGGCTTTTGGCCCCCGACTCGGTGTTGAGCAGGACCACAGTCTCGTCGCCGGTGAACTCGCCTGCTTCATGCCACGCCCACGCGCCGGCGGCGGCCGCACCGCCGGCCGGCCCCATCTCGACGATCTCGTGGTGGGCGATCGTCGTCGCCGATTCGAGGCTGTCGCTGTCGTCGACCGTCACCGCATCGCCGTCGAGCCGGCGGAGGGCGTCGACGGCTTCGGCCCCGCCGGCCGGATCGGTGACCTCCAACTCGCCGATGATCGTGTCGGGGTGGGCCCACGGCTCGGGCTCGTCGAGACCGCGCTCGACGGCCGCCGCGATCGGGGCGCAGCTCGTGGGCTGGACCGCGACAATGGTCGGGGTCTCGTCGACCGTGCCGATCTCGACGAGTTCCTCGAACCCCGTGGCGATTCCCGCAATGAGTTCCCCAGTACTCGTCGGGACGAAGACGACATCGGGCAGCGTACCGAGGTCGGCGTACAGCTCGAAGGCGACCGTCTTGACCCCCTCGTGGCGGTAGGGGGTGGCAAACTCCTGCAGCGAGTAGTAGTCGGTGGCTAACTGGTCGTCGACCGCGCGTGCGGCGTCGGGATACCGGCCACCGACGACGCGCATCTCCCCGCCGTGGACGTTGATCAGCGCCTTGTTCGAGAAGGCGGTTCGCGAGGGGACGAAGCTATAGGATCGCAGCCCGAGCCGGCCAGCGTAGGCCGCCGCCGACTGGCCGCTGTTGCCGGTCGAGGCCAGCGCGAGCGGTTCGAGGGATTCGGGATCGTCGTGGCCCGCCAACGCGGTCACCGCGAGACTCATCCCCCGGTCGTAGACCGTGCCGGTCGGGTTCCGCCCCTCGTCTTTGATGTAGACCTCGCCGACGCCCAGTTCGTCGGAGAGGCTGTCGGCCGCAACCAGCGGTGTCGACCCCTCGGCGGCGGTAATCGCCGCGGTTCGGGGAAACGGTAGCAGGGCGTCGAACCGCCAGTGGCCGACGCCGGCGGCCGCCGACCCGAGGAGGTCGGCGGGGTCGACCGCGTCGTACTCGTAGGTCGGCTCCAGCCGCCCCCCACACGCCGGACAGCCGTCGGTGGCGTCGAAGGGGGCCACCGAACCGCAGTCGGTACAAGCGAGGCCCGCGAACGCTGGCGTCTGCTCCATACCGATCGTTGCCACGGCACCGACTAAGCCCTTCCCGTCCCGGCTCGCCCCGATTCCCAGAGACAGTAATACAGCACAAAAATTTATACCAATTCTGAAACGATGCTGGGTATGGAACCGTCGACGACACGTCGGCGAGCGCTCCAGTGTGGGGGCGTGGCGCTGGCTGCCGGAGTCGCGGGCTGTCTCGGCGGCGAGTCGCCCGAGGGAACGCTGGACGTCGACGGACTGGACCGGATCAACGAGACGACTCTCCCCGACCGACGGAAGTACCGGACGCGGGGAGGGTCGTTCCCGGAGTACCGGCAGTACACCGCCGAGGACGCCGATACGGTCGTGATCCTCCTCCACACCGCGGGCTTCGACAGTCGGGTGCTACAGCCGCTGGCGGCCGCCATCGCCGACGCGGGGGCGGCACACGTCTTCACGCCGGACCTCCGGGGCCATGGGCCGGAGCCCGAACGCCGCGGCGACGTCGACTACATCGGCCAGTACGAGGACGACCTCGAACAGCTGATCCGGAACGCCGAGTTGGTCTTTCCGGACGCGGAGATCGTCGTCGGCGGCCACGGCGCGGGCGGCGGGATCGGCGTCAGGTTCGCCAGACCCCCCCTGGGTCGGATCGTCGACGGCTACCTGCTTTTGGCACCGTTGCTCGGGCTCGACGCCGAGACGACCCGGGAGGGGCTCGGCGGGTGGGCGTCGTTCTACATGGACCGGATCGTCATGCTTCGCGTGTTGACCGGCTTCGGGCTGGAGGACTACAGCGACATGACGACCGCCGAGTTCGACCTCCCGGAAAGCGGGTGGAACGGCACCCCCACCCCCGAGCACAGCTACCGGCTCATGGCCTCCTATCTGCCGGAGGGCGACGGCGTCGAGTCGATGGTTGAGGTCCCCACCCTGACGGTCGTCGGGGAGGCCGACGAGACCGCCCACGCCGAGGCCTACGAACCACTGTTCGCGGATCACCCGGTCGCAGAGGTCGAACTCCTCGACGGGGTGACTCACCTCGAAACGGTGCTCAGTGAGGCCGCAGTCGACCCGATCGTCGAGTGGCTCGACGGCGCGCTGGAACGGTAGGCGGACAGTCGATCCCGCTGCCGCCTGTCGGCCGGGCGCGGCAGTGCCGGCCGGCTCGAAACGAAACCCACAGGGCCGCCCGCCGAGTCGACTCCGGCATGCAGACCCCACACGAGGTCGTCGTCGTCCGCTACGGCCACCGCCCCGGCCGTGACGACCGCATGACGACCCACGTCGGCCTCACCGCCCGCGCGCTCGGTGCCGACCGGGTGATCGTCCCCGACAACGCGGGCCAATCTGTCGAGACGGTTCGGGACATCACTGACCGCTTCGGCGGCCCCTTCGAGATCGAACAGAGCGACAGCCTCCGAGCGCTCGTCGACGACTGGGACGGCAGGGTCGTCCACCTCACGATGTACGGCCTCCCGGTCCAGGAGGTCGAAGGGGAGGTGCGAGCCGCCATCGAAAACGAGCCGCTGCTGATCGTCGTCGGCGGGGAGAAAGTCCCCTTCGAGATCTACGAGTACGCCGACTGGAACGTCGGGGTCACCAACCAACCGCACTCCGAGGTCGCCGGGCTGGCAGTCTTTCTGGATCGGCTCTTCGATGGTCGGGAACTCGAACAGGAGTGGGTCGACGCCGAAAACCGGGTCCTCCCGCAGTCGACCGGCAAGAAGGTGGTCGACGGCGACGCCGCGGTCGACGGCGGGACGGACGCCTGAGGGGCCACGGGGTCGGTTCGGTGGTTTTAACCGAGTTCACCGCCCAGAATCGGTAATGGCTTTTGAGGATCTGCTGAACGACCCGGTTATCCAGAAGTACCTCCACGAGTTGGTCGGCCCGGAGGGAATGCCCGTGGCGGCCGCGCCGCCGGACGGCGAAGTGACCGACGAAGAGCTCGCCGAGCAGTTGGATCTCGAACTGAACACGGTCCGCCGTGCGCTGTTCATCCTGTATGAGAACGATCTGGCCTCCTACCGGCGGCTCCGCGACGAGGATTCGGGATGGTTGACCTATCTCTGGACCTTCCACTACGACAACATCCCCGAGAACCTCGAAGAAGAGATGTACCGCCTGCTGGAGGCGATCGAGGAGCGCGAAGAGTACGAACGAACCCACGAGTTCTACCTCTGTGAGGTGTGTTCGATCCGCTTCGAGTTCGGCGAGGCGATGGACTTCGGCTTCGAGTGTCCGGAGTGTGCCTCTCCGCTGGAATCGATGGACAACGACCGGCTCGTCGACGCGATGGAGGACCGAATCGACGCCCTCCGCGACGAACTCAACGTCGACATTCACGCCTAATGGTCGTCCTCGCAACCAAATGCTACGTCGACGGTGAGGCCCGCGAGCGTGCGCTCAAGAGCCTCGGCTCGCTGATCGACAACGACATTCACCAACTCAGCGTCGAGGCCGACATCGGCGTACGCCGCGACGACTTCGTGACCGTCACCCTCACCGGCGACGACGCGACGGCCGCCCGCAACGTGCTCCGTGAGGAGTGGGGCGAAATCACCGACCACTTCACCGAGGGCGAAACCTACGTCGGCACCCTCGACTCGTGGGACGACGAGGCCATCACCCTCGATGCCAGCGCGAAGATCCGGATCCCGGCCGACGAACTCGGTCTCGGACCCGGCACCCCCTCGCAGATCCGCGAGCGGTTCGGCCTGATCCAACATCTCCCAATGCAGTTCGTCTACGGCGAGCCCTCCCGGCTGGCCGACGCGGAGATCGACCGCCTCTACGACTGGAGCCGCGGCCGCGGCCGGGTCAACGTCAACAGCGCCACCCGCGGCGAGGTTCGGGCGACGGTCAACCGCGCGGGCCACGCCCAAGACATCGTCACCGTCGAGCGACTCGGCCTGCTCGAACAGTCGATCATCACCGGCGAGGGCACCGATCCGCCGGGGCTGCTGGCGGCGATTGGCGAGTACCTCCCCGCGGAACTCCGGTGTGTGATCGGGGGCGAGGATGACTGATATCCACCCCAACCAGCGGGTCGCCGTCCTCGCCGATTCGCAGAACCTCTATCACACGGCCCAGAGCCTCTACTCCCGGAACATCGACTACTCGTCGCTCCTTGAGGAGGCGGTCTCGGACCGCGAACTCAGCGGGCGATCGCCTACGTCATCCGTGTGGATTCGCCGGAGGAAGAGAAGTTCTTCGAGGCCCTGGTCGACATCGGCTTCGAGACCAAGATCAAGGAGATCAAAACGTTCGGCG
>JAWOEO010000182.1:0-3437 GCA_046482755.1 Halohasta sp.
CCACATAAGACGAGACGGCGTCGGGGTGGAATCGATCATCGACTGGGTACAGTTCTCGATATCCCAGAAGAACTTTATAAGTCAACGGCTTAGACGGCTCTGTTCGGTACTTAGAGCCTCTGAAAGATGGGAGATGGGGACGGAGGGATTTGAACCCCCGATCGACTGATATCTCCGGTCTGCGCCTCGGAACTCCAGAGGGTCGTCAACGCGAGCCGATGATCAGTCGGTCGCTCGGTATATCAGTCTGGAGTGTCGTCCCGGGCGCGTGGCCTCTGGAGTCAGTCGCCATGCCTGGCTTGGCCACGTCCCCTCGCCTCCTACTTGCGTGATGGGTTGTAAAGAGGTTTCGATCCCACCGCCAGCGGGCGACGGCCCGGCGGCCGCTGGCCCGACGGTCGACCCGCTACTCGTCGTCCTTTTCGTGCCACTCGCAGTCCTGACATTTGTAGCCGGTGACGAAGGCGGTCACACTCGGCATGTAGCCCACGGTGATGACGTTGCCGCCACAGTCCGGACACTCGCGGTCGGCGTCCTCGATCGCGGTCGCCTCCATCGGCGCTTCGCCCTCGATTAGCTCGGCGAGTGTTTCGGCTGTGACCATCCGCCCCTCGACAACACGATTGCTCATGGATGCCGTTGCGTTCGCGGCACCTAAGATGTTCCTCTCCGGCCCGCGGCCGCGTCGACCGACGCCAACCCGGTCAGAGCCACGGGGCCCGCGAGCCGTCCTCACCGGGCGCGCCGTAGCCGACATCGCCGCCGCCGGCCGACGCTTCGGGATCGACGGCCATCGTGGCCGCGGGATCCTCGCCGGCGAGCCCCGACTCGTCGACACGGGGCCGCTCGTCGACTGCCCCAGCAGCGGGGCGGTCGGCGGACCCCGAGGCCGCCTCGGGGTTGTAGGCGAACAGCCCCGCGACCACCAGCACCGCCAGCGCGATCGGCGCGTCGGTCTCTAAGACGCCAAGGATCGGCAGGGCGAGCACGCCGAGGGCGACCGAACTCCCGAACCGGAACCGGTCGATGTCGACGCGGCCCCGCAATTGGGGAGCGACCAGCGCCACCGTGAGCGCGAAGGCGACGCCAATGGCTGCGGTCGCGGCCGCCCGGCCGATCAACACGGGGTCGAACAGCGGGTCGACCACCAGCCCGTCGGGTCGGAGGCTGGCGATCAGCCCGAGCCCGATAATGACGCCGGGATTCGGCAGCAGGTCGCCGAGCTTCGAGCTGGCGGTCTGGGCGGCGACCGTCAGGATCACCAGCCCGGCGAACCGCTCGAAGACGGCCATATCGAGGATACTCTCAATGGTCACGGCGAAGACGGCCTCTAGGGCGGCCACCGGCACGACGACCGCGCCGATCGCCAGGATGGGGCCGACCAGCGCTCGCGGGCTCTCGTCCATCTCCGCGAGGATCACGGCCACGGTGGCCGACCCACCGAAGATGAGCAGCCCGGTTTCGAGCATGCCCAGCGGCGAGTCCAGGGTCCCCGCCAACAGCAGCGCCACGAAGATCCCGTCGACCAGCGGCAGCGCCATCACCGTCGCCAGCAGGCGGGTCGCCCCACCCACGCGTCGCTCCAACTGGAGCGCGATCGGGTGCTGTGAAACGCTCATACCCGACTAATGGCCGTCACCAGCGGCCAACCGGCGATAGGATCGCAACTCCCTCCGGGCCAACTCGGCGTGGTTGCCGATTCCGCCGAACCCGTTTCCCAGTGTGGATACCGCCGGCTGCTTTCGCAGCGGTGTAAAGCGACCGCCGGAGCGCTGCTGCTCGATACCGGCCGTGCGCGGTGCGGTGTTCCACTGGGTGCACATACCAATAGATACTGCTCCGGTCCAGTTAAGCGTTGTGTGGGTATCCGAAACACAGGGGCCGTTCCGGCATATTTCTGCCGAGTAGTCGCACCCTAACGGGTAGTAAGCCAACATTCCATTCGTTTTTGGGTCAAAACTCGAACGATCGTGCTTCCAAGGTGCTGCGGGACACACATCTATCACGATTGTTCATATTTTCCCGCCGCGCCCGGTTTGCGATCCGTACGCACACGGGGCGAGACCTGATCACGACACTGTACAGGTCGACTGTCATACTGTGTCGGATCCACACGGGCGTGCCGACTCGCAACGTTTTTGCCGGATCCGCGATGACGGTTTATATGGCGAACCACCGTTCAGCGGGTTCTTTCTCCCAGAAGCTACAGGTACCGGAGGCGTTGACGTTCGACGACGTGCTGCTCCGTCCGATGGAGAGTCGGATCGAGCCGGACGACGCGGAGCTCTCGACGCGGGTGTCCCGGAACGTCGAGCTCACGATTCCGATCCTCTCGGCGGCGATGGACACGGTCACCGAGAGCGACACGGCCATCGGGATGGCCCGCGAGGGCGGGATGGGCGTGCTTCACCGGAACATGGATGTCGACGAGACGGCCGCCGAAGTCAAACGCGTCAAGCGCGCCGACGAGCTGATGATCCGGCGGGACGACGTCGTCACCGCCGCCCCCGAACAGACGATTAGCGAGGTCGACGCGATGATGAACCGCGAGGGCGTCTCGGGCGCGCCGGTCGTCGACGACGACGACACCGTCCTCGGCATCATCTCGGGGACTGACATCCGGCCGTTCCTGGAGGTCGGCGAGACCGACACCGTCGAGGAGGCGATGACCGACGAGGTCATCACCGCGGGCGGGGACGTCGAGGCCCGCGAGGCCCTCGAACTCATGTACGACTACAAGATCGAGCGCGTCCCGATCGTCGACGACGACGACACGCTCGTCGGCCTCATCACGATGCAGGGGATCCTCCAGCGTCGGGAACACCAGGAGGCCGCCCGCGACGACGAGGGACGGCTGGTCTGTGGGGTCGCCGTCGGGCCCTTCGAAAAAGACCGCGCGAGTGCCGCCGACGAGGCCGGCGCTGACGTGCTGTTTATCGACTGCGCCCACGCGCACAACCTCAACGTGATCGAGTCGGCCCGCGAGATCAAGGAGCTCGTCGACGCCGACGTCGTCGTCGGCAACGTCGGCACCCGCGAGGCCGCCGAAGAGGTCGTCGACTTCGCCGACGGGATCAAGGTCGGCATCGGCCCCGGATCGATCTGTACGACCCGTGTTGTCACCGGCGCGGGGATGCCACAGATCACCGCCGTCGCCGAAGTGGCCGACGTCGCAGCACCTGAAGACGTCCCCGTGATCGCCGACGGGGGGATCCGCTACTCCGGCGATGCGATCAAGGCCGTCGCCGCGGGCGCGGACGCGGTGATGCTCGGCTCCTACTTCGCGGGCACCGAAGAGGCCCCCGGCCGCGTGATTCTCCTGAGCCGGTGTCGTACAGGACCAGGGAGATGCTCTCATAAGTGTGCCCCGGGGTCTTGATGACCTTAAGCCTGCCTTGACCGATCTCGAAGACCTCCCCTTCATCAACACCTCTGCC
>JAWOEO010000321.1:0-5463 GCA_046482755.1 Halohasta sp.
CATGCTTCGAGAGGTGCACCATCGGGTCAAAAACAACCTCAGCTCGCTCGAGGGCATGCTCCAGTTGCAGATGCAATCGCGTGCCGACGACGCACATCTCGTTGAAAGCAGCGACACGGCCGCGATCCCGAACAGGACCAGTGGCGAACTGTCAAGAACGTCACGACCGGCGAGTTCCCCGACGTGAGCTCGCTACCGATCTCGATGTCGTGTATGCACTGCTCGGACGCGCCCTGCGAGAAGGTCTGTCCGTGCAACTCGATCCAGAAGCGGGAGGAAGACGGCATCGTCGTCGTCGACCGGGACAGCTGTATCGGCTGTCACTACTGTGGGTGGGCCTGCCCGTACGGCGCGCCGACCTACGACGACGGCGGCATCATGTCGAAATGCAACCTCTGTCTCGGCGAGGGGCCGGGCGGCGGCTACGAGATGCCGCCGCGAGAGGAACAGGAGGACGGCGGCTCACAGCCGGCGTGTGTCGACAACTGTGTCGGCGGCGCGATCGAGGCCGGACCGATCAGCGAGCTGAAAGACAAGGCCTCGACGAAGGCCGTCGAGCAGTTCGAACAGGAGCCGGCCAACGTGATCGTCGAGGCGGACAGAGAGGGAGACACCGCGTTCCCATACGAGGCGTGATCAACGATGACATCATTCGGACTCTGGTGGGGTGGAGCCGGCCACTGGGACGTCTTCGTGGCCATCTACCTCTTCCTCGGGGGGATCTCCGGGGGCGCGTTCCTCGTCGCAACGATCGCCGAGTGGTTCGGTGAGCGCAGCGGCAAGGAAGGCTACGACTTTATCACCCGCTGGGGGTGGACGCTCTCGTTCGGCACGATCGTCGTCGGCTCCTGGACGCTGCTGGCACACCTCTCGGGGCCGTTCCTCCGGGCGTTCATGTTCCCGGTGAAGTTCACCAACTGGTCGTCCTGGATGGCGATCGGCACCTGGGTGGTCGTCACCTTCAGCCTCGTCGTCATGGCGCGGATGTTCTGGGCGACCTTCGGAGCCGAGGCTGCCGATGACCCCAGCGGTCTGCCGCGACACGTCGTCAACCGGCTGGGCAACAACCTCTTCGTCGACTGGGGGGTCGACCTCCTCGACTGGGGGGCCGATCGCACCCGCCCGACCGGGGTGGTTCGGCGACTGGTACAGGTCGGCGGCGTCGGGCTGGCGATCATGCTGGTGGTCTACACCGCCCTGCTGTTGAGCGCGGTCGGCTGGATGGTGCCGCTGTGGAACGAGACCCTGCTGCCGCCGCTGTTCGTCGCCAGTGGGTTTTCGGCCGGGATCGCCATGGTGATCGCGGTCACCGCCTGGCAGAACGACCTCGATAGCCACCTCGTCCACCGGTTCGGCCTGCTGGACGACGCCGTGATCCTCGGCGAGGCGGTCATACTGGCAGGGCTGCTGTTCACGCTCACGACGGGTGGCTACGGCACCGCGCGGACCTTCGAGGGGCTCACCAGCGGGACCGGCCTGCTGCTGTTGGTCGGGATGATCAGCGCGGGGCTGCTGCTCCCGCTTCTCATCTCGGCGGTCCAGAGCCTCGTCAGCAGCGAGAGCGTGTTGGCGAGCAGGCGCGTGACGACCGCGAAGTTCGGGCTGGTGATCGCCGGCTCGTTCCTGCTGCGGTTCCTGTTGATCTTCACCGCGGTTCAACAGCCGATCGTCGTCACGTAGCCCAACCACACAGTTTATTCGTCGCAGACACTCTCACAGCTACCATACGCACCGATGAACGATACCTACGCCGACTGCTATGCGGTGCTCGCATCGTGTTTCCAACACCCCGACGACGCCTTCGTCGAGGCCGTCGACGACGGCACTCTCGCGGCGACGATCCAGGAGTGCGCCGCCGACCTCGGCGTCGAGGGTATCGAGTCGCCGCCGGGGTTCGAGGAGCCGCCGCGGGAGGCCTACCTCCGGACGTTCGAGGCCTTCGACGGCGCGTACGCCCCGCCCGCGGAGTCGGCCTACGAGGCGTGGTGGGACGGCGAGAAGCGAGGGATTCTCGCGGGGCCGCCCGCCAGCGACATGCAGCAGCGCTACGACGCTCTCGACGCCGAGGTGCCGGCGGCCTACCCCGCCGACCACATCTCGCTGCTGTTGGAGTACGCCAGCCTGCTGTTGGAGGCGGGCAACCGCGAGGAGTACGCCGCCTTTCATGCGGCCCACTTCGACTGGCTCCCGGCGTTCCGCGAGCGCGTCGAGGAGACCGCCGACGCGCCGTTCTACCACTGGGCGGTCCAGACGCTCGACCGGCTGACGACCGCCGCGGCCGACGACCTGCTGTGAGCGGCCGCCGTCCCGGTGGCCCGGTCGACTGACTGCCAGTGTCGACAGCCGTGTAACGGATACACATTACATTCGAACCGCAACTCAATCACCAATTCGGTTCATATGATACGACAGATGGTTACAGAACGAACAACGGGCCCGGTCTCTCGCCGGGCCGTGATCGGTGCGATAGGGGCGTCGACGCTCGGCGGAATCGGTGGCTGTCTCGGTGGAAGCGGAGGCAGTGACAGCGACGGTGGCGACGACAGCGGCGGCGGCTCCGTCGACGTGCTGTCGGCCGGGAGCCTCGCCCGAACCTTCGAGGACCACGTCGGCCCGGCCTTCGAGGCCGATACCGGCATGCGCATCGACGGCGAGTACCACGGCACGAACGCGCTGCTGCGGATGGTCACCGACGGAACCAAACACCCGGACGTGATCGTCAGCGCCGACGCGACCCTGCTCCGGGATCGGTTGGCTCCCGACTGGGACATCGAGTTCGCGGCCAACAGCCTCGGAATCGCCTACAACCCCGACACCGAGTTCGGCGAGGAACTCGATAGCGACGAGCCGTGGTACGACCTCGCCCGCGAGACCGACGATGGCGACCTCGCCATCAGCGATCCCGAACTCGATCCGCTGGGGTATCGCGCCATCCAGGCGTTCGAACTCGCCGAGGACGAACACGACCTCGATGGGTTCCGTGAGGCGATGGCCGACCGGGTCTACAAGGAACCCGAGGAGCCCCAGCTCCTGGCGGGCGTCGAAACCGGTTCCCGCGTCGGCTCGGTCGTCTACGGCAACATGGCCGTCGACCACGACCTGCCGTTCTTCGAGTTCCCCGCGGCCTACAACTTCGCCGACCCCGACCGGAGCGAGGCCTACGCCAGCGCCACCTACACCTTCGAGGACGGCGAAACCATCGAGGGTCGGCCCATCCTCTACAACCTCACGGTGAACCCCGATGCCGACGATCCCGAAGCGGGCCACCGGCTCGTCCAGTACATCGTCGACAACCCCGAGATTCTCGACGAGGCCGGGCTGACCGTCGGCGATGCGTTCCCCCGGCCGACCGGCGAGGTTCCGGAGGCGATCGAGTTGTGAGCCTCGCCCGGCGGGCGTGGGCCGGTGGGGTCGCCCGTCGACCGGAGCTGCTCGTCCCGGCGCTGCTCGGTGGGGTCCTGCTGCTGTACTTCGCGCTGCCGTTCGTCGCGTTTCTCGGTCGCGTCGGCTCGGTACCGATCGTCGAGGGGCTGTCGACGCCGGGGGCCCAGCAGGCGATCCGCCACTCGCTGCTGACCGCGCCGGTGTCGACGACGATCGCGACGGTCTTCGGGGTCCCGCTGGCCTACGTGTTAGCCCGGCGGTCGTTCCCCGGCAAACGCCTCGTCGAGGCGCTGGTCGTCCTCCCGCTGGTGGTCCCGCCGGTCGTCGGCGGTGCGATGATCCTCACCGCTGTCGGGCGGTTCACGCCGCTGGGATCGGCCGCCGCCAGTCTCGGGATCCCGCTGACCGGCAGCCTGATCGGGGTCGTCCTCGCCCAGACGTTCGTCGCCGCGCCGTTCGTGATCATCACCTCGCGGGCGGGGTTCGGCGCGGTCGACGAGCGGTTGGAGCAGGCCTCCCGGTCGCTCGGCTACGGACCGCTGTCGACGTTCCGGAACGTCTCGCTGCCGCTGGCCCGCGGCTCGATCATCGCGGGGGTCGTTCTCACCTTCGCCCGCGCGATGGGTGAGTTCGGCGCGACGATGATGGTCGCCTACAACCCCCGGACGATCCCGACCCAGATCTGGGTCGACTTCATCGGCGGCGGGATCGACGCCATCCTCCCGCTGGCGCTGGCGCTGTTCGGGCTGACGCTGCTGGTCGTCGCGGCGCTCCAGCGTCTCGGTCGCCTGCCGACGGTGGTCGAGCGATGATCCTGGACGTCGAGGGCCTCGGCCACCGCTACGGGACCGAGCGGGCACTGGAGGACGTGTCGTTCGGCCTCGAAGCCGGGGAGCTGGTCGCGGTGCTCGGCCCCAGCGGCTGTGGGAAGACGACGCTCGTCCAGGCGATCGCCGGCCACGTCACCCCCACCAGTGGCCGGATCCGACTCCGCGGCGAAGACGTGACCGACCGACCACCGGAGGCCCGCGAGGTCGGGCTCGTCTTCCAGCGGTCGACGCTCTACCCACACATGACCGTCGGGGAGAACGTCGCCTACGGGCTCGGCCCGCGGGAGATCGACCCCGGCGACCGGGCGGCGATCGTCGAGGAGTATCTGGAACTGGTCGACCTCGCCGACCAACGGGAGGCGTATCCGGGCGAACTCAGCGGCGGCCAGGGGCGGCGGGTCGAACTCGCCCGCGCGCTGGCCCCCGAGCCTGACGTCCTGCTGCTCGACGAGCCGCTGTCGGCGCTGGATCGGTCGCTGCGGGTCCGGCTCCGCGAGGAGATCGCCCGCATCCAGCGCGAAACCGGCGTCACGACGCTGTTTGTCACCCACGACCAGGAGGAGGCGATGAGCCTCGCCGACCGGCTGGTCGTCATGCACGGGGGGGCGGTTGCGGCGGTCGGTCGACCGCGCGAGCTGTACGAATCGCCGCCGACGCCGTTCGTGGCGTCGTTTCTCGGCCGGTCGACCGGGCTGACGGCGACGGTCGTCGAGAGTGATCCGCTCCGCATCGCAGTCGGTGGCAGCGAGGTGACGCTCCCGGCGGCGGCACGGTCGCCGTCGGTGGGGACGACGCTTCGCTGTCTGCTTCGACCGCACGCGCTGTCGATCCGTCCGTCCCGTGAGGGGGAGTTCGACCTCCCGGGGACGGTGAGCCGTGTCAGCGATCTCGGTCGGCGGTACGACGTAACTGTCCGGACCGACGGCGGCGTGGAACTGCTCGTCGAACAGCAGACCCCACCGCCAGCCGTCGACGAATCGGTGACGGTTGCCGTCCCGAAGGCAGCACTCCAGCTATTCGATCCGACGGGTGAAACGGCGGTGCGGTAGGCCGACCCCGACGCTCGGGATCCGTCAGGAACGAACCCGAGTCTCAGTTGTCGAGTACTTCAGCGATATCGAGCAGTTGGAGGGCGGCCGTATCGCCGATCCGGTAGTAGGTCCACTTGCCCTGGCGGCGTTTCCTGACGAGTCCGGCATCGTTGAGTTCGCGGAGATGGCTGGCGACGGTCGACTGTGGGGCATCGAGG
>JAWOEO010000064.1:0-6899 GCA_046482755.1 Halohasta sp.
ACTCGATCGGGCCCACCACGTCCACAGTCTCAAATACATCATGAAGCTCAACAACGGCACGACTGCGACGTCGGTGATCCTCGATCAGTGGGATTCCTTCGCGCAGGGCGACAATGGGCTTTAGCGTCAGCGCGTCGACGGCAATCATCTTCGCGGGGCTGTTCCTCACGGCCGGGACGCTGTACCCGTCCGTCTCGAACGCCCACGAACGCGTGACCGATGCGGAAATCGAACGAACCGACGCCACACTCGATATGCGAAACACCGATATCAACATCACCGTGGTCGATACTACCGATCCCTCGATCGGTGTCAAAAACGAGGGGTCGACGTCGCTGAATGCCAGCGACATTGATGTCGTCATCGATGGGGAGTACCAACCACGTGAAACCTACGATAGTGATGGGCTCTTGGTGCCCGGTGAACAGATTACAATTGAGAACTTCGAGGACTTCGATGACTTCAGCTCGGTCGACCGCGTCAAGATCGTTACCGATCACGGTATTAGCGACTCGTAGGCCGTCTAACCATGGCCAGCGTCTCAGCATCCCACCTGATCATCTTCATTGCGAGTCTCGTCATCGCTGCCGGCGTCGTCGGCACGCTCACCACCGGCGTCGACCGGGTCAGCAGCGCGATCGACGATCGGAGTCTCGATGTCACCCAGCAGGTGCGGATGGATATGGCGATCATCAGCGACCCGAGCGATGCCGATTATGATAGTACCTCGGATGAACTGACGATCCACGTCCGAAACACCGGCTCACAGGGGGTGCCGATAGAGAACGCTGAAGCGGTCGACATCGTTCTGAACGGAAATTTTGTCGATAATGATGACATCGAGGTCGACGACGCCAATGGCGACTCGAACGTCTGGCGTCCCGGCGATGTCGTGGCGATCACTATTTCAAATGAGGATGGTGACTACACTGTCAAATCCACTGATAACCGGCTGGTGTTGACAGTCAACGAGGATCAAGAGACCTTCGAGTTCAACACATAACCATGAGTACACGACGCGCACACCGAAACCTGATTTCGCTCGGCATGGAGGATCACGACCGGCTGAACAAGGAGCTGGGTGGCGGTATCCCACGCGGCAGTATCGTCCTCTTGGAGGGCGACTACGGGGCCGGCAAAAGCGCCATCAGCCAGCGGTTCACCTACGGGTTCACCCAAGAAGACACCTCGGTCACCTTCCTGTCGACCGAGCTGACGGTCTCGGGCTTTATCGACCAGATGCACTCGCTGTCCTACGACATCGTCAGCCCGCTGTTGAACGAACAGCTGCTGTTCCTGCAGGGCGATTTCGACACCGCGGGTGCGCTCAGCGGCAAGGAGGACAAGGACCGCAAGGAGCTACTCCGGCGGTTGATGGAAGCCGAGACGATGTGGGAACCCGAGGTCATCATCATCGATACGTTCGATTCGATCCTCCGGAACGACCCCACCTTCGAGTCGCTCGTCCGGCAGAACGACGAGCGACAGGCGGCCTTGGAGATCATCTCCTTCTTCCGGGATATGATCTCCGACGGCAAGGTGATCGTCCTCACCGTCGACCCCTCGACGGTCGACGAGGATGCGATCGGTCCCTTCCGATCGATCGCCGACGTCTTCATCGAGATCCAGATGGTCGAGGTCGGCAACGACATCCGTCGACAGCTGCAGGTCAAGCGGTTCGCCGGGATGGGCGAACAGGTCGGCGATACGATCGGTTTCTCTGTTCGGTCCGGAACTGGTATTGTCATTGAGAGCCGTAGTGTAGCGTAAGGAGCCTCACACAGATGACCGAACACGGAACTCCCACCCCATCCGACGAACTCAAGCAGATGGCGATGCGGAAGCCACATCTCCGCGAGCATCTGATGAAGTTCAAGCAGATCACGGGGGAGTTCCCGCTGTTCGTCGAGTCGCCGGACGACTACGAGACCGCCCGACCGAACGTCCTCTATCCGGTCGGTGGCCCGCTGTTCGTCCACGTCCACGGCGACGTCGGGCAGAAACTCAAATACTACGCCGTCGAGCCAACGCTGTCGGACTCGGAGGCGGTGGTGCTCGAAAAGGTCAAACGGAAGCTGCTCTCGATGAGCGGCCACCGCAACTCCCCCGGCGACGAGTCCGAGTACGACGACCTCATCGAGGAGCTGCTGGAGGATGCCACCTACATCGCCGACGGCGAGACCAGCTTCTACGACCGGGTCAAGCAGTTTTGGAACCTCGGCAAGATCGAGATCAACCAGCAGACCTACGACGCGATCCGCTACCGGCTCAACCGGGATATCGTCGGTTTCGGCCCGCTGGAGCCGGTCATGCGCGACACGCAGAACGAGGATATTCACGTTATCGGCCCCCACGAGTGCCACGTCGACCACGGCACCTTCGGGATGATGCCGACGACGGTCGACTTCGGCACGCCCGACGAGTTCGACAGCTGGCTACGCAACATGGGCGAGCGGATCGGCGATCCCGTCTCGGACTCGGATCCGATCGTCGACTCGACGCTGCCCGACGGCTCGCGTATCAACATCATCTACTCCGATGACGTCTCGATCCAGGGGCCCTCGCTGACGATCCGTCAAAGCGAGGACGTGCCGCTGTCGATCAACCAGATCACCCACTGGGGGACGCTCTCGCCGGAGCTGTCGGCCTACCTGTGGCTCTGTCTGGAGAACGAACAGACCGTCTTCGTCGTCGGCGAGACCGCATCCGGGAAGACCACGACGCTCAATGCGATCCTCTCGTACATCCCCCGAGATGCGAAGATCTACACCGCCGAGGACACCGCTGAAGTCCTGCCGCCCCACGACACGTGGCAGCAGCTGATGACCCGTGAGGGCGAGGAGGGCAACGAGGTCGACATGTTCGATCTCGTCGCGGCGGCCCTGCGGTCCCGTCCCGACTACATCATCGTGGGGGAGGTTCGTGGCGAGGAGGGGCGGATGGCGTTCCAGGCCGCCCAGACGGGCCACCCGGTCATGCTGACGTTCCACGCATCCGACATCGTCTCGATGATCCAGCGGTTTACCGGCGACCCGATCAACGTCCCCGAGACGTTCATGGACAACGCCGACGTGGCGCTGTTCCAGAACCGCGTCAAACAGGGCGACGACGTGCTGCGTCGGGTCACCTCGGTCCAGGAGATCGAGGGCTACTCCAAGGAGATGGACGGCGTGGTCACCCGCGAGGTCTTCAGCTGGGACCCCGTCGAGGACGACATCGTCTTCCAGGGGATGAACAACTCCTACGTGCTCGAAGAACAGATCGCAACGCTGCTGGGCTATGCCGACACCCGTGACATCTACGACCAACTGCAGTACCGCGCGGAGGTCATCGAGCGGATGATCCAAGAGGGTGTGATGGGCTACCACGAAGTCAACGAAACGATCGACGCCTTCCAGCGTGACGGCGTCGAAGGGTTGCCGTTCTCCATGCGGCCCTCGCCGATCGATCAATAACGCCCATGGCGACACAGACCGAACAGTCCTCCAACCGACTCGACACGCTGCTGACGTTTATTTCGGAGCTGCTGGCGTCCTACGACAAGTTGGAAATGTCGCGCAAGCGGTATTTCCTCACGATCCTGCTGCCGGCACTGGTCGTCTTCGCGGCGACGATCGCCGCGGCGATCCTGCTGACGGTCCCCGTCCTCGTCCGACTGCCGCTGCCGCTGCTCGGGTTGCTGATCATCACCGCGGCGGTCGTCTACCCCAAGATCTACGTCAGCCAGCGCCGCATCGCCATCGAAAACCAGTTCCATCTGGTGATGACCCACATGACGGTGTTGTCGCTGACCAACATCGATCGGATGGAGGTGTTCCGGACGCTGGCTACCGAAGAGGAGTACGGCGCGCTCGCCGAGGAGCTCGGTCACGTCGTCCATCTGGTCGACACGTGGAACCAGAGCCTCGATGACGCCTGTCGACGCCGCGCCAAGGAGGTCCCCAGCGATGCGCTGGCGGACTTCTTCGAGCGGCTCGGCTACATCATGGGTGCCGGTCAGGAGATGAAGGACTTCCTCGTCAACGAACAGGACATCATGATGGACCAGTACAGCACCGTCTACGAGGGCGCACTGGACAACATCGAGGTGATGAAGGACCTCTACATGTCGATGATCCTCTCGATGACCTTCGCGCTGGTGTTCGCGGTCGTCCTCCCCATTCTCTCGGGTGTCAACCCCACGCTGACGGTCGTCGGCGTGATCACGATGTTCTTCTTCGTCCAGCTGGGCTTCTTCTTCATTATCCGGACCATGTCGCCGTACGATCCGGTCTGGTACTTCCCCGAGGCGCGGTTGGTCGAAAACCGGAAGATCTGGGGATCGCTGGCCTTCGGCGGCATCGGCTCGATGATTCTGGTCGTCTACATGGGGCTTGGGTTCCTCGGCATCGGGCCGGGCGTCGACGGGCTGTTGTTCTTCGTCGAGGACGTGCCGTTGCCGACCTACATCGCCTTCCCGGTCGGGCCGCTGTTGGTGACCGGGATCGTCCTCCGGAACGAGGAACGCAAGATCCACAAGCGGGACGACCAGTTCCCGAACTTCATCCGCTCGCTGGGGTCGGCCGAGAACGCCAAGCAGGCGACGACGTCGGTCGTCCTCGAGACGCTTCGGGAGAAGGATTTCGGCGCGCTGACGCCGAACATCAACCGGCTCTACCGCCGGCTCAGGATGCGGCTCGACCCCGATCAGGCCTGGAGCGAGTTCTCCATCGAGTGTCGGTCGTACCTCATCCAGAAGTTCAGCGAGATGTTTCTGGTCGGTCGACAGATGGGTGGCAACACCAAACAGTTGGGTGAGATCATCAGCTCCAACATGAACCAGATCAACCAGCTCCGCACCAAGCGGAAGCAGGCGGCGACCACGCTGATCGGCCTGCTGTACGGCATCACTGCGGCGGCGACGTTCGCCTTCTTCATCGGGCTGGAGGTCGTCAACATTCTGGCGGAGTTCTCGACGGAACTCGAGATCTCGGAGTTCAACCTCGGCCAGATCATCTACCCCAGTGCGTACAACATCCCGCTGATCGAGTACCTGCTGTTGTTGGTGATCCTGTTTAACGCCGCGTTGTCGTCGGTCATGATCCGCACCATCGACGGCGGGAACAAGGCGACCGCCTACATCCACTTCGTGCTCATGACGTGGCTCGGCTGTCTGACCGCCGTCTTCACCCGCGAGGTCGTCAGCATCATCCTCTCGATCTGAGCGCCGCCGACCGTCGACTTTTATCAGCCAGCCGTCGAACCACCGGCCATGAGCGATCCCTTTCGGACGTTCGAAGTGATCCCCGCGGTCGACGTCCAGGACGGCGAGGTCGTCCAACTCGTCGCGGGCGAACGCGGCACGGAAAAAACGTACGGCGAGCCGCGGGCCGCGGCCGCCCAGTGGGTCGATCAAGGCGCGGAGACGCTGCATCTCGTCGACCTCGACGGCGCCTTCGAAGGCGAGCGCGTCAACAGCGCGGCCTTCGAGACGATCATCGAGTCGACCGACGTCGACCTCCAACTCGGCGGGGGGATCCGAACCGCCGAGGACGCCTTCGAACTGCTGGATCTGGGCGTCGACCGCGTCATCCTCGGGACCGCGGCGGTTGAAACCCCCGAGATCGTCGCTGACATCTCCGAGCAGTATCCGGAGACGGTGATGGTGAGCCTTGATGCCAAGGACGGCGAAGTCGTCGTCTCGGGGTGGACCGAGTCGACGGGGCTCGATCCGGCCGAAGCCGCCGGGCGCTACGAGGACCTCGGCGCGGGGGCGATCCTGTTTACGAACGTCGACGTCGAGGGACAACTGGAGGGCGTCGACACCGACCTCGTCGGTCGTGTGTGTGAAGCGGTCGACATCCCAGTCGTCGCCAGCGGCGGGGTGGCGACGATCAACGACATCCTCGCCCTGCAGGAGGCCGGCGCGGCGGCGGTCGTCGTCGGCACCGCGCTCTACGAGGGGGCGTTTACCCTCGATGCGGCGATCGAAGCCGTTTCCGAGTAGTTTAAGAGATGATCCGGTATCACATGTACAAACCTGATCCGGGATTTTAAGCGTCCGTCCCGAATACGATCTGTCAATGAAACGGCTGTTGATGGTCGGAGTTGTACTCGGTGTTGTTGGTATTGTGGTAGGGAGTCTGTTTTTTGCTGGTGGCGGTGTGAACCCTGACCGACCGGCTGAGGATGCACCCGGTGTGTTACTTCATGTCGACCCGGTCGACAACTCGGAAGACGTCGACGGATCGGTGATCGAGTACAACAATCTCACAGCCAACCAGCAGGCAGTCTTCGAGCGGGCGGTCGACGACGATTTCACGGAGATCCCTGACGACACCAATGCATCCGTCTGGTACGACAGTGGGGCCGTGAACTACCAGAATAAGACGTACCACGTGTTTGTGAGCGAACCGTGATGCGGTACTCCGAGCAACTTCGGAGAACCGGAACGATCACAGCCAAAGACACAGTAACAGCGCAACCACCATATTCCCCGCGTCTCTACCCCCTGTATGAGCGAGACACGCGCGGCCGCCGTCAGCCGCGAGACGAGCGAGACGACCATTGAGGTCACCCTCGACCTCGACGGTGACGGCGAGGCCAGCGTCGACACCGGGATCGGCTTCTTCGACCACATGCTGACCGCACTGGCCACACACGGCCTGTTCGATCTGACTGTCCGGTGTGACGGCGATCTCGACATCGACGACCACCACACCGTCGAGGACGTCGGCATCACCCTCGGTGAGGCCTTCGAGGAGGCGCTGGGCGACAAACGCGGCATCGTTCGCTACGCCGACCGCCGGGTGCCGCTCGACGAGGCGCTTGCCTCCGTGGTCGTCGACGTGAGCGGTCGGCCCTACTTCGTCTTCGACGGCGACTTTTCACAGGCCCAGATCGGCGACTTCACCAGCGAC
>JAWOEO010000114.1:0-6123 GCA_046482755.1 Halohasta sp.
GGGCGTCTGGGAGCCACAGTCGGTCCGGGCGGTCGCGGCCGCCAACGCGCTGGCGTGGGAGCGAGAACGTGAAATCCCGCGGGCCCTCGTCGAGTATCCCGCGGTCGGCGTCGTCCGCGAGGTAGAACTGACCTGCCGGCGGACCGCCGCCTACCGCCGGGTGTTGCGCACCGTGCGGTCGATGGACGGCCCGCCGCCGCGCGTCGACGACAGCCGGTGTGAGAGCTGTGAGTACCGCACCGAGTGCGGCGTCAAAACCCGATCCTTACGCTCGCTACTCGGGTTCTGAGTCGGGGTCGACCGCTTCGAGGGCGGCCCGACACGCGTCGGCGGTGATCGCCTCGGCGTCGGGGTCGACCAGCGTTCGGCGGGCGGCGTCGACGACGATCTTGGTGAGCGCCCGCGCGGAGTAGCCCTCGGTGTCGGCCGCCAGCGCGGCGATCGCCTCGGCGTCGACCGTGTGGGCCCGGTCGTCGAGATGGGTCTCGATGATCGCCTCGCGGGTCGGCTCGTCGGGCAGGCCGACGAACAGTTCCTTGTCGAACCGGCTGAGTGCCGCCGCGTCGAGTTCGTTGTAGGCGTTGGTCGCACCGACGAACAGCACGTTCTCCTCGCCGATGTCTTCGATCTGGGTCAGAAACTCGTTGACGACCTTCTGGTCTTCGGCGTGCTGGTTGGTCGACTGGCGGGCCTTCAGCACCGAGTCGATCTCGTCGATGAATATGAGAGCCCCGCCGGCCTCGTCAGCGAGGGCGCGCGCCTCGGCGAACAGTTCGTTGATGTTCTCGGCGCTGGCGTTGATGTATCGGGAGAGCACGTCGCCGCCGCTGAGGGTGACGTAGGGGTAGCCGATCTCGCCGGCGACCGCCTTGGCGAGGTAGGTTTTGCCCGTCCCTGGCGGGCCATACAGCAGCAGGCTCGGCACCGGTACCCCGAGGGCTGCGGCCTGTTCGGGCCGATCCCGGAAGGGGACGACGACGTTGGTCCGGATCGTCTCGGTCAGCTCCGGCCGGCCGCCGTAGTCGGCCATCGTCACCGCCGACTCGTCGGTCCACGCTTGGGTGAGTTCCTCGTCGAGTTCGGCGGCCGCCGCCGGCTGGTCGCCGACCGCGGGCTCCTCCTCGCCTTCTTCCCCACCCTCGCCGTCGTCGACCTCGGCCGTCGCTTCGCTCCCCTCGCTGTCGGCCGCCTCCTCGCCGGCGCTGGGCGTTTCGGGCTCGTTGCCCGTGGGTCGCCGCCCCCGCCGGGGGTCGACCGCCGCCGGCTGTGTCTGATCCAACACCGGTCCCGACAGCCGCTCGGTCTGGGGGTAGGGGTTCCGCTCGGATTCGAGGACGGCTTGGGACGGCACGTCCTCGGGGAGTTCGCCCCTGAACTGCCGGTATTCGGGATACAGCAGTTCGGCTTTGAACCGGTCGCCGGTGTCGGTCGCCGGGTCGTACTCCGCGAAGTAGAGCTGGTAGATCTCTTGGAGGGTCTTGGTGATCTCGGTGTGGTAGACGACCGCGATGTAGTCGGTCGACTCGTTGTTGACTACGAGCACGTCGCTGGGATGTCGGTCGCCGAACTGCCGGTGTTCGAACTGTGATTCGAAATCCACCAGCCCGTTCCAGAACATCGTCAACAGCTCGGTGCTCTCGGGTTCGAGCACCACGTCGGCGATCCGGTCGCCGTCACCGTTGGCGAAGCCGCCGGTCACCGTCTCGCCGTCGCCGTCCGCCCAGAGTTCGGCGAACGGCTCGGGAACCGGAGCCGACCGGGAGACCAGCCGGATCGCCCGCCGGTCGACGATCTTCACCGCGTCGATCCGGCCGACGGTCCGAGCCTGATGGACCCCCCGCCCCGAGAGCTTGATGCCGTCGCCCTGCTGGATGGCGTCGACGCGCTGCTGGAGTTCGGTGTCGTAGCCGCGCGTGCCGACCGTCGCGGGCTCGCCGGAGACCGAGTACATCACCAGATACCCGGGCTCGCGGCGGACGACACGGTACTTCCCGGTGGTGGAAAGCGGCGGATTCGCTGACATGTCACTCCCTGTACTGCCCCATGTTGCCGGCCGGCCTGTATTAACCCTTTGTCCGGCCGTTCAGCCCTCGGCGAGCCACGTCTCGATCGCCTCGACGCTCGCGCCACGGCGGATGATCTCGCCAGCGGTGACGTCGACGACCGTGCTTTCGGTGCCCGGTGCCCGGCCGGTGTCGACGACCGCCCCCACGGCATCCCGGACCGCCGTCGGCAGCGCCGCGGGCTCCCGGACGCTCGGCTCGCCGCTCCGGTTGGCGCTGGTGGCGGTGATCGGCCCCGCCGCCCGACAGAGCGCCAGCGCGACCTCGTTGTCGGGGATCCGAACGCCTACGCGGGGTCGACCATCGGTGAGCACGTCCGGTAGCGCCGGCTTGCGGTCGACGACGACCGTGACTGGACCGGGGAGGAACCGATCCATGAAGGCCAGTTCGCGGTCGGTGGGTTCGGTGTACTCGCTGGCGTGGTCGGCGTCGGCGAACGCCACCGACACCGGTTTGTCCCGCGGGCGGTTTTTGATCTCGAAGACGCGGTCGACGGCCGCGGGATCGGTGGCGTCGGCGGCCAGCCCGTAGACGGTCTCGGTCGGGTAGACCACCGCCTCGCCGGCGGCGATGGCCGCGGCCGCCTCGTCGACGGCCGCTTGGGTGTCGTCGGCCAGTGTCATGGGTTCGGGGAGGGGAAGCGACGCGAAAAGGATACTGTTCGGGAGTCCCGACACCAACTGTTATTGAGCCGGGCGTCGACCATCCGATATGACCTTGAATGACGAGGAGATAGCCGCACAGCTTCCCGAGGAGTGGGACCGCGAGGACGACGAGATCGTCCGCACCTACGAGTTCGACGACTACCTGACCGGCGTCGACTTTGCGGCCGACATCGCGGAGATCGCCGACGAGGCGTTCCACCACCCCGAGATTATCATTGGCTTCCGGAGCGTCGAGGTCCGGCTGACGAACCACGAGGCCGGCGGGATCACCGAGATCGATATCGATCTCGCCGAGCAGTTCGACGACGAGTTCTGACCCCGCGATGGCCGCCTACGTGTTTCGGGTCCGCTTCCGACTCGATCCCGACGGCGTCCGGGTCGACCCCAATGAATTCAAAACCGTCCTCCGGATCCCCGCCCCGACGCCGGGCGAGGAGGGGTGGCTGTTCTTTCAGCAGCACCTCTGGCACGGCGCGGTCGGCGATGCGGCCCACATGCGATCGGTCGCCGAAGACCGCCTCGGCGTGCCGGTCGACGCGATCAGCTTCAGCGAACTCGAAACCGACCAGTCGTACCTCGACGACCTGAAAGGCGAGATCGACGACGACCTCCCTCGGTTCAACGCCGACTCGGTCGAGACGGTCCTCCACAACCACCTCGGGAGTTCGATCCACGTCCGGCCGGACTCCTGACGGATCGTCGGTCGAACGGGCGGAACGCACATATGGCTCGCCGGCGTAGCGGGCGGTGAATGGTCACCGAGGAGTACGATTTCTGGCTGTTCGATCTCGACGGGACGCTGATCGACACCGAGTGGGCCTACACCCGCGAGGTGTTCGACCGCGTCGGCGACCGGCTCGGCCGCCGGTTTACCGATCGGGAGGCCGAGATCCTCTGGCACGGCCTCGGTGGCCCGCGAAACCCACAGCTCCGACAGTGGGGCGTCGACCCCGAGTCGTTCTGGCCCGTCTTTCACGACGAGGAAGACCCCTTGCGTCGGGCGGAGTCGACGTATCTCCACGACGATGCGGCGGCCTTCATGCGCCGAATGCAGCGCCGGTCGGTGCCGGTCGGCGTCGTGACCCACTGTCAGGAGTTCTTGACTCGCCCCGTCCTCGATCATCTCGACATCGGCGACTGGTTCGATACGGTCGTCTGCTGTACCGAGGACCTCGGCTGGAAACCAGATCCCGAACCGGTGACCCACGCGATGGCCGAGTTGGGCGTCGACGCCGACCAGCGCGGCGTGCTGGCCGGCGACGGCGAGAGCGACATCGGCGCGGCGTGGAACGCCGGCCTCGACGGGATCCACGTCGAGCGCCACGGCCCACAGCGGCGGGGCCGGTGTGTGCTCGGCGACTACCGCGTCGACTCCTTCGAGACGCTGCTGTCGGACGTGGCGACCGACGGGGGACGGCAGTCGGACTGACGGCTGGCAATCCAATCGGCGGCCGACATCGAAGCTACGGGGAGTCACAACGGCTTTTTGTCCGTCCCACGTTGGTCGAGTATGTTCACCGGAATCGTCGAAACCGCGGGCGAAGTGGTCGGCGTCGAGGCCAACGAAGACGGCCGCCGGCTCCGGATTCGGGCGTCGGACCTCGATGACCTCCACCACGGCCAATCGATCAGCGTCAGCGGCGTCTGTCTCACCGTCGAGGCCTTCGGCGAGGCCGACGACGCCGACTGGTTCGAGGTCTTCCTGGCCAGCGAGACGGTCGACAAGACCTACCTCGGCGAGGTGGCGGTCGGCGAGACGGTCAACGTCGAGCGCGCGATGGCCGCCGACGGGCGGTTCGATGGCCACGTCGTGCAGGGCCACGTCGACACCGTCACCACGATCGAGGCGATCGAACAGGTCGGCGAAGACTGGCGGTTCACCTTCGAACTCCCGGCCGACCACGGCCAGTACGTCGTCGACAAGGGATCGATCTGTCTCGACGGCATCTCGCTGACCGTCGCCGCCATCGACCGCGAGGCCGGCCGCTTCGAGGTGGCGATCATCCCGACGACCTACGAGGTGACGACCCTCCGGGAGAAGTCCGTCGGCGATCCGGTCCACGTGGAGGTCGACGTGATCGCCAAATACGTCGAGAACATGCTTGCGGGCTACCGGGAGCGGTGACACCCGCCGGTAGCTGTCGACGCTGGTGTCGCAGTAGCAGTTTCTTTGTATCGGCCGGCCGAACTGTGGGTATGAGTCGTTCTGTTGTCGTTGTCGGCGGCGGGCTTGCCGGGCTCGTCGCGGCGCGACATCTCGCCGAGGGGGGCGCGGACGTGACGGTGTACGAACAGCGTGAGACCGTGGGCGGACGGGTGCGGTCCCGCCGTCGGAAGGGGTGTCTGCTCGACGACGGCTTTCAAGTGTTACTCACTGCCTACCCCGCGGTGCGCCGGGAACTCGATCTCGACGCACTCGATCTTCGGCCGTTCAAACCGGGCGCGGTCATCGCCCGTCCCGGCCGGCGGTCGGTGCTATCGGATCCCCTCCGCGATCCGACCGCCGCCGTCGACAGCCTCACCAACCGCGAGGTCACGACGACGGACAAGCTTCGGACCCTCGCGCTCCGACAGGACATCTCGACCCGTGACTACGAGACGCTGTTGGAGCGGCCGGACGCCTCGATCAGGGCGTGGCTCCGGGAGTGGGGCTTTTCGGAGCGCTATCTGTCGAACTTCATCGCGCCGTTCTACGGCGGGATCACCCTCGACCGCTCGCTGGGCACCTCGAAACGGGTCTTCGAGTACACGTTCAAAGCACTCAGCGACGGCCGGACCGCCGTCCCCGCCGGTGGGATGAGCGAGATCAGCCGCCAGCTCGCCGACGCCGCCGAGGCTGCGGGGGCGACTATCGAGACCGGCGAGGCAGTGACCGAACTCACCCGAAAGCGTCGACACGCCGTCGTCGACACCGACGCCGACCGGCGGGCCGTCGACGCGGTCGTCGTCGCCACCCCCCCGCGGGTCGCCGCCCGCCTCACCGGCAATGAGAATATTCCGACCGAGGGGATCGGCTGTGTCACCCAACACTACCGACTCCCCGGCGGCCCGCCGCTGGAGACGGGCAAGCGGATCCTGCTCAACGCTGGCGACACCGCGCCGAACACGATCGTTCCGATCTCGGAGGTTGCCCCCGAGTACGCCCCCGGCGACGACCTGCTGCTGAACGCGACGTTCCTCGGCGACGATCCCTTCGAGACGCCGAGCGACGAACTGGCCGAAATGACCCGCGAGACGCTCGCTGCGTGGTATCCCGACCGGAGTTTCGACGGGCTCGAACCGTTGGCGACAGACCGCATCGAGTTCGCCCTTAGCCGAACTGCTTCGACTCGTCCAAGTGATCGGAGTTGCTGGACATGTAGATTGGATGTATAGCTTTTGGTTCTCAAGAAAAC
>JAWOEO010000336.1:0-5495 GCA_046482755.1 Halohasta sp.
CTGCTGGCGGCGTTCAGCAGCGACGCCCGCAGCAACATCACCGGCACCGACGCCGACGCCTACGAGATCACACAGGGTGGCGTCGTCGAGATCCGCCGGACGATCCGCCGGCTCCAGCAGCGCCACGCCGAACAGGACGTCGCCTTCGAGATCACTCCCGAGTTCGTTGTCGACCTCTGGCGGGAACTCCCCGACGGCGTCTTTCGGATCTACGCCTGCCACCGCGACGACCGGTTCGTCGGCGGCCACATCACCCTCGAAACTGGCGGGGCCGTCTACGGCTGGCAGAGTTGGGGCGACATGGATGCCCCGATTCCGGTCAACGACCTCCTGGACTGGGCGATCATCAGTTCAGCCCGCGAGCGCGGGCTCGACCGCTACGATCTGGTCGGCGCGAACAACGAGCGCATCTCGAAGTACAAGGCGAAGTTCGCCCCCGAACTGCGGACCTACCAGACCCTCCAGCGCGGCACACCGGTGTTGAATCTGGCTGCCGAGGTGTACAGCCGACTCCGGTGACGCCCGCTGCCGTTACTCCTCGGGATCGACCCGGCTGTTCTGCGGCCAGTTGAACAGGCCGTCGACGACCATCGCCACGAGCAGTACGAAAATCCCGCCGAGGGCGCTGGCCGTCGACTGGTCGCTGTCGTCGGCGAGTCCAGCCAGCAAGCTGCCAACGGTGCCAGCAGCCCCGCCGACGTACAACACGAGCGTCGCCATTCCACGGGCGGACCGCCGACCCGACCAGAGCCGCCAGAGGAACGTCCGCAACAGCATCAGCGAGACGCGAGGAATGTAGGTGAGATAGTTGATATCGCTGTGTTCGTCGCCGTAGTTCAGCGGCGAGGGAACGTCGGCGACCCGGTGGCCGGCGACGTTCAGCCGGACCAGCAGGTCGTTGCAGTAGCCGTAAAACTCGTACATGTTCTCGATGTCGGTCTCCCGAAGCGCCTCCAGCGAGATCGCGGTATACCCCATCTGTGGGTCGCCGATCCGCCAGTAGCCGCTGGCGATCTTGGTCAACAGCGTCAGGATCCGGTTGCCGACCAGCCGGAACCGCGGCATTTCGGTGTGGTCCGCCCGGTTGAGCAGCCGGTTACCCTTCGCATACTCGGCCTCGCCGGTCGTTATGGGCCGGATAATCCGTTCGAGGTAGTCGGGATCCATCTGTCCGTCCCCGCCCATCACGGCGGTGACGTCGACCCCGTCCTCGCGGGCCCGCAGGTAGCCGGTCTTGATCGCGCCGCCGACCCCGCGGTTGGTTTCGTGGCGGATCGGTACGACCCGCCGGTCGAATGCCGTCCCGCCGTCGGTCGAGGTCGCGTCGGCGGTCGACGCTGTCTCGCCTCTCGATGCCGTCTCGCTGGTCGCCGCCGCGTTGTTGACCGCCTCGGCGGCCGCGGTGATTTCCGCCCAAGTCTCGTCGGTCGACCGGTCGTCGATCGCGTAGACGCGGTCGACGAACGGCGGCAGTGTCTCGATCACGTCGCCGACGAATCCGGCCTCGTTGTACGCCGGTACGACGACGGCGACCGTGTGTTCGTTGTACATGGGTGTCGCTGGCCGACTGAAACGCCCGGCCACTACGCGTTCAGCGGGGTTCGGGGAGTTTTGTTATGCCCTCCTTGCGAGCGACAAACCGAGCGACAGCGGCCTTCCAGCGGTCGACCCACGGCAGCCATCCGACCGCTCGGCCACCGGCTGCCGGCCCGCGGCGTCCGGGATGGTCCGCGGCCGCCGCCCCGGCGGCTCGTCCGCCCGGTAGGCAGTGCCTACTGGCGTTTGACTGGGTATAACAAGCCCCTCGCGGGTCGACGGCTCTGCAGTGACCTGCGCTATGACCTACTGCGGGAAGGCTCGCCCGAGAGTCGACACCACACTGTGGCCCGCCGGGGACGGGGACCGATGAGCCGTCGCGCGTGGCTGGGTGTCGTGGTCGCCGGGCTGCTGGTCGTCTCGCTTTTCGCGCCCGCTGTCGCCGGCCAGCACGCCGACCCTCCCCGCCAAGTCGACGAGGGCAACCAGTCCGCGGAGGGCGAGCGGTCCTACCAACTCGCACAGGGCGACCGCGTGATTCCGGTTGCGCCCGTCGCGGGCGAGGAGCCGGTGGAATCGTTCTACGCGTATCACCACCCCTACGTCGGCAGCCGGGAGGACCCCCTCTGGGGGCGGTCGTTCAGCTCCGAGGGAACCACCGACTATCAGGCCGACGACACCAGCGTCCTCCTGCTGTACGAGGGGCCAGAGGGCGTAAGCCTCGTGGCCGTCCACGACCGATACACCGAGACTCCCAGCGACGGCACCGCCGGCGGCTCGGTGAGCTGGCGGCTTTCGGGGCTGCCCTCCGGCGGCGAGTGGGCCGTCATCGACGACGAGTACGGCTGGCTGACCGGAAACGAGACCCAAGACGATCTGTTTTACTTCGACCCGGCCCACCGCGAGGGCGCGCCCGGCACTGACGGCCAGCCACCGGGGGAGGCCGACGCCCTGTTGAGCTGGGTCTGGACCGCTGGCCGGACCGACGGCGTCGCCTACCGAGGTCTGGGGACCGACGCCGCCGTCCAGATCGACCCGGCGTTCAACGCCGACGCCTACCATCGCTACGGCGACCGCCGGCGGACCGGCGTGCTCGATCGACCGACCGAAAACGAGGGGTACAACGGCACCGTCGACGACTGGGAACTGATCGTCCCCGACGAGGAAGCAAACGAGGTGGACGACGCGGAGGACGTCGACCGCGTCTCCCTCGACCGCGACGAGCCGGTCGAACTCCGGAGCACGGATAGCCCGCCGGTCGCCCGATCGGTCAGGCTCGAAAACGACACCGTCGACGTCGGCGAACCGGCCCGGCTGTCGGCGGTGATCGAGAACCCCGGCGGTGCCAACTGGAGCCACGAGGCGTGGTTCCGCGTCGGCGATACCGACCTCGACAGCCGGCGGGTGACCGTTCCCGCCGACGACGAGCGCACCGTCGAGTTCACCCAGCGATTCGACACGCCCGGTCGCTACGAACTCGGCGTCGGCGACGAGCGGACGACGCTCACGGTTCGGGGAGTCGACGACAACGCCAGCGACGACGCGGTCGGCGAGCCGTTCGGTGGCGACGATGGCAGTTCCTTCGACGACGACGAGTCGACCGACGACCGGACCGACGGCTTCGGCGCGGTGGCGGCGCTGGTCGCGCTGGTCGTCGCAGTCGCCGCCGTCGCCGGTCGACGCCGGCAGTGATGCCAGTCGCCGGCTACTGGGTCCGGAGCGAATCCGGGCGGCCGGGGCGGTGGCGATTCTCGCCGACATCGAGGGCCGAGCCACAGCAGTCGACGACCGTCGCGTCGTAGCGTTCCCAGTCGAGTTCCTCGAACACCAGCCGGTCGGCGAGCACGACGACCGCGTCGGGATCGAGCCGGTTGGCCGCCCGGATCGAGACCGCATGCGGGGTGAGACTCCGGGGGAGGTCGGCGACCGGATCGCAGACCAGCGGCCGGGTCTCGGCCCGCGTCAGTTCGCGGACGAGCAGCGACAGCGGCATCGCCTCGGCGTCGTCGGCCGCCGCCTCCGGGACGCCGACGAGCAGGACCGTCGTCTCCTCTTCGTCGCCGGGGCAGTGGTCGGCCGCATCGAGGGCCGTCTCGGCGATCAGCGTCGGGAACTCACGGGTCGACCGATAGACGCTGTCGGCCAGTGGCGTCCGGTCGGCGACCGCATCCCGGAGGAACCCTGCCCCGACCGGCTGGCTGCCGCCGACCCCCGGACCGGGGAGCGGCCGGTCGACCCGCATCGAGACCAGCTCGGCGACCGTCGCGGCGTCGATCTCCGGGGCCGCAACCGCCAGTTCGTTGCTCAGCGAGCGCAGCATCTCCTCGGCGGTCCGCTCGACGGCGTCGACACACTCGGCGGTCGCCACGGTCGGCACCGTCGAGACCGTGCCGGCGGTGGTCGCGCCGGCGAGGTCGCTGACCGCCCGCCGGCTCCGGTCGTCGGTGCCGGCGACAACCGAGTCGCCCGACCGGATCGCCCGCAGCGACCGCTCGGTCGGCAGCGCCCAGACCGCCAGCCCGACCGACTCGGTTGAGGGCCCGCCGTCGGCCAGCGTTTGGGCGACGACGCCCTCGGTCGTCCCCGGTGGCACCGGCGGAATCACCACGACGATATCGCCGGGATCGATCCCGGCGGCGGCATCCCGGAGGGTCGACCGGAGCGCCGAACAGTCCGGCGTGTCGTCGGCACGGAGCCCCGCGCCGACCGCCAGCAGGTGGAGCCGGGCGTCGGTCGCCGCCGATGCGATGTCGGTCGTCGACCGAATCCTGCCGGCCTCGATCGCGTCGGGGAGCGCCGAGGCCACGAGCGGGCCACCGGCCGTCGGACGGCCGTGGCGGACCGCAGTCACGCGGCTCCCGTCGGCGTCGGCGGCGGTCACCGACTCCACCGCCTGCGCACACAGCACCGACAGCGCGAGCCCGGTCCGATCGAGCCCGTAGACCGCCACGTCGAGCCGGTCGGTGGCCAGCGCGCCGTCGTCGTCGACCGCCGATCGCCGGTCGTCGAACAGGGCGTCGATCATTCGCTTGCGGCGACCGCCTCGACCCGCTGGACGAGTTCGAGCGCGCGGACCCCGTCGGCGGCCGTGACGATCGGCTCCGAACCGGTCCGGACGGCTTCAACGAACGCGGTCAGCTCCTTTTTCAGCGGTTCGCCGTTCTCGACGGTCGGGCGTTCGACGACGTTCTCGTGGCGGTAGCGGACCTCGCCGTCGGTCTCGACGTACTCCGGCAGCGAGTGGCGGTTGATCCGGACCGACTGGTCGATGTAGTCGACGGTGACCCGACAGCTCTCGGCGGTGATCGACAGCGTTCGGACCTTCTGTTGGGTGACGCGGCTGGCAGTAAGGGTCGCCACGACGCCGGTCTCGAATTCGACGGTCGCCGCGACGTACTGGTCGCCGGCGGTTTCGGCGGCGTAGACGTCGGCGACCGGGGCGTCGACCAGCGACAGCAGCACGTCGGCGTCGTGGATCATCAGATCGGTGGCGACGCTGTCGGCGATCTCCCGGCCCGCCGGCGGGCCGAGTCGCTGGCTGTCGACCGCGATCACGTCGAGATCGCCCGCGACGGTTTCGAGGGTCCGCACCGCGGGGTTGAACCGCTCGATGTGGCCCACCTGCAGGGTGACGCCGGCCTCCTCGGCGGCGACCAGTAGTTCCCGGCCCTGGGCGGGCTCCTCGGCGATCGGTTTCTCGATCAGCACACCCACTCCGGACTCGATGGCGTCCATCGCAGTGTCGTAGTGGTAGGACGTCGGAACGGCGATCGAAACCGCCGCGGCCGTCGACAGCAGCGACTCGACACTGGTCGGCTCAGTCCCGTACTGGGAAGCGGTCTCGGTGGCCGCCTCGGCGTCGACGTCGGCGACGCCGACGAGTTCGGCGCTCGGTAGCTCCTGATACACCCGGGCGTGGTGTTGGCCCATGCTGCCGACGCCGATCACGCCGACCGGGC
>JAWOEO010000340.1:0-5614 GCA_046482755.1 Halohasta sp.
CGACTATATTCTCAGCGTCACCCGGGGATTAATGGGTATCGTATTCGGATTTCTCGGAGTTGGGAACGCATGCAAGGAAGGAGTGGAATATGGCAAAAGCGCGTTTTTACAGCCGATTTCCGGATATTCCAATTTATCAGGAGTACAAAAATCCAAGTTATAAGATATATGTAGGCTGGAGCGGGGCCAACACCGCCGCTCCGACCACGAGTTCGGTCCCGAAGGCGTAGCCGGTGAAGCCACGGACGACGATCCCCAGCGACAACAGTCCAAAGGGGAGGTTGATGTACGGCGTCGACACCGTCTCGGCGGCGATGAGTTCGTCCAGCAGCCGACCGGTCCCCGCGGTGACCGCCGCTACCGCCAGCCACGGGCTACTGTGGTGGACGAACGCGACCGCCGCCAGCGCCTCCGACTCGCTGACCTCCGAGACGCCAAGCGCGCCGACAAAGAGCCCGACGGCCGCCAGCCCGGCGGCAGCGACGTAGGTCACGACCGCGACCCGCCCGGAGTACAGCAGTTCCCGACCCCACGCCGGCAGCGAGCCGACCAGTTCGTCGACACCCAACCCCTTATACAGGATGCCGAGGCCGAGCAGCGCGGCCACCCCGCCGATGGCGACTGCCGGCGGGAACCACGCCAACAACAGCGGGATCAACAGCAGGCCGATCCCCAGGGGGACCAACACCGTGGTCCGGAGCTCCTCGTCGGCCAGAAACTGCTTGAGCAGGTAGTAGGTCGACTCGATGTCGCGGGCCTGCCGGACGACCACCCGATCGACCGCGTCGACCCGCAGGCGGCTCTCGACGATGGGAACGACGCGTTCGTCCTCGACGCTGTCGATGACGATGACCGCGTCGCTCGGCTCGTAGCGCTCGATCAGGCTGTCGATCTGGGCGGCGATCGCGCGGTCAGCGGCGATCGCCGACTCGTTGCTGCCGGAGAGTACCGCCACGACCGCGTCGACCCCCTCGTCCCGGAGTTCACGCGTCACTCGAAGGGCTTCCAGCAGGCTGTTGACGCCCGTCGACTCGGGTTCGGCCAGCCCGACGTCGACCACCAGCGAGCGCACGGCTTCCCAGCCGTCGACCGGGGGTCGAACCCCGGTTTTGTGGCCGATGTCGTTGTCGCGGTCGACACAACAGACGAGCGTCGTCACAGCCGGCCCAAACACACCTGTCGGTAAAAACCCCGTCGGTTAGCCGGAAAAACCGCAGAAACGTTCGGTCCGTCTACAGCAGGCCGGTCTTCTGGAGCTTCATCAGATCCTCGGTGTCGAGGGTCTCGCCCTCTTTGAATTTCTGATAGATGTCCTCGGCTTCCTGCTTCTCCTCTTCCATCTTCTCCTGGCGCTCGTCCTTCCGCTCTTCTTCTTCTTCCTTGTCGAGTTCGCGGAGTCGCTTCTGGACGCGGACGAAGTCCTCGTGGTGGCGGTCGGCCGCCTCTTGGGCCTCGACGAACAGCTCGTGCATCTCGTCGGCCTTGTCGCGGATCTCGTCGGCCTCACGGTAGGACTCGATCATCTGGTTGTGGTGCTCTTGGGCCTTGTCGGCCAGCTCGGTCACCTTCTGGTGGTGCTGGGAGGCCTCCGAGCGGACTTCCTCGGCCTCCTCGACGAGCTCGTCGAGTTCACCGGTGTCGTCGACCTTCTCCTTTTTCTCGGCGAGTTCCTCGCGTTTGGCCTCGATCTTCTCGATGAGCTCCCGCTCGTCTTCGGTCGAGAGGACCTCGGTCTGCTGTTGGAACTCGAGGTCTTCGATCTCGGATTCGAGCTCTTCGATGGGTTTGCCATCGTCGAGTTCGAGGTCCTCCTTCATCTCCTCGACCTTGTTGAACAGCTTGTTGGCCTCGGCGTTGAGCTCGTTGCGGCTCTCCTTGTGCTCTTGGACCTGCTCGTTGAGCTCGTCGCGTTTCTCGCGGTGCTCTTGGGCCTCGTCGACCTTCTCGCGCGTCTTGGCGTTGAGGTCGTCGCGCTTGGAGGCGCGCTCGGAGGCCATCTGGTTCAGTTCGTTTCGCCGGTCTCGAAGCTGGCCAGCGAGTTTGATCAGCTTGCCTTTCGAGCCGTTTTCGAGTCGTTCGTCCGTGAACTCGACGTTATCGGATTCGTCGAGCGCTGCGATGTCGTATTCGTTGACTACACTCATAATTGAAACCTCGGTACCATTGTTGCTCCGGACATGGCAGTGGCCTGCCACTGTGCGACCGACCGTGGATAAGAATTCCCGATCATTCTGCGTGCGATGCCACCAGCGCCGGAGGCGTTCTGGTATCTACCAATACCGTGGGCCCCAATATAAATACTTCGGTGGCGACGACTGTGGAAAGAGCTACCATACCGCCCGATTTCGGCGCATGCGACTTATTCACACATTCTGTGTTGATATATAAATCATCGGCGTGTCGACCGGTCGGACGCCGTGATCGATTGGCCTTTTTGGCCCGCTCGGGGAGGGTGTGTATGGTGTATACCGAGACGATCCGCGCCCGCGGGCACGAACACGTCCAGTCGACCCACGAAAGCACCTTCGAGGTCACCAGCGATGACTGGCTCACGCCCGCAGGCGACTGTATTCTCGCTATCGAGGCCGACCGCACCCCCGCTGATTTCGCCGACGAGTTCGTCGAGGCTGCCCAATCGGTCGACGCCGAAATAACGGCGACTCTCTCAACCGAGGGCCACAGCCACACGATCACCGGCCGCGGCCATCCCGACCTCACCTTCGCGGGCGACCGCAGCGCGGTTGGCCGCACGAGCGACTACGTCGACGACCGGACGATCATGGTCGGTGCCGACGGCGCGGCTGCCGATGTCGACCGCGATCTGGTCGACGCACTTGCGGATGGCGCGGCGCTGACGCTCGAACTGCGGGTCGTAGTCGACGACTAACATCGCCGTAGTCGGCGACTACTAAAACGGGGCGACTGTCGGTCGGGACGCTTTTTCAGGGTGGCCGGCCTATCTCTGGTATGCCCGAGGAGCCAGCCGACAACATCAGCGGCGGAGCGGACGGCGGCGGCAAGCCGGCGACTTTCGAGCCCGAGATGGCGGGGACGCGAGCCGAAGCCGTGGTCGACGAACTCGGCGCGTTGTACTGGCAGACGGCCTACGGCGGGCAGGACGCCTTCGAGTGTCTGGTCCGCACCATCCTCAGTCAGAACACCAGCGACAAAGCCAGCCAGCCGGCCCACGACGCGCTGATGGATCGCTATGGCGGCGCGGGTGATCTGGTCGCGGCGCTGGCCGATGCCGAGGGGTCGACGCTCGCCGAGACGATCAGCGGCGCGGGCCTCTACAACCAGAAATCCGCGGTCATTATCGATGCTGCCGAGGAGATCCGCCGTGAGTTCGGGACCGCGGCCGAGTTCGACGCGTTCGTCAAAGACGAATCGTCCGACACGGTCCGCAAGCGACTGCTCGAGATCCACGGCGTCGGGCCGAAAACCGCCGACTGCGTGCTGCTGTTCGCCGGCGGCCGCGGGGGTGTGTTTCCGGTCGACACCCATGTCCACCGGATCGCCCGTCGGATGGGGCTGGCCGAGCCCGACGCCGACCACGAGGCCGTCCGCGAGGCGCTGGAAGCCGAGATACCGGCCGAAAAATGCGGCTTCGGCCATACGGCGATGATCCAGTTCGGCCGGGAGTACTGTTCGGCACGCAAGCCGGCGTGTCTCGACGGGCCCGAAGCCTGTCCGCTGTACGAATACTGCGACCGCGTGGGCGTCGACGAGATCGACGAAACGGTGGTCGACCCGGCGGAGGTCGACTGAAAAGGGAATTGGGTGGCTCTCGTCGACAGCCCGGATCGGTCAGCAGCCGGTCGTGTTGATCGGGCCGGAGATCGGCGGCTCGCTTTCCTCGTGGTCGAGGCTGCCGCTGCCGAGCATCGGTAGCTCGAACTGGTAGTCGTAGATGATCGAAAACGGCCCGAAGGGATCGTTGAGGAACCCGCTGACGCTCTCGATGCCGTCGAAGGCGACGCCGGTTTTGAGTTCGATGATCGGTGGACCGTCGATCGACCCCGCGAGTTCGATCCCGACCGCGCCAGGGCCACCGAGGTTCGTCAGCATCGAGAGGTGGAGCACCATCCCGATCTGTGGCCCCTGTGTGCCGATGGTGAACTCGTAGCCATCGTCGGGGAAACACCGATCGGCGCTGTCGCCGCCGGCTGCCGGGCCAGTCGGTGCCTGTGTGGCTGCCGCAACGGGGCCGGCCAGCGGCACCGCTACCACCAGCAGACAGCAGACGATGGCTGCGACCCGCGAAACCATACAGCTAGTTTTCGCGGGTCGGGGTTAAACACCACGGTGAACTGACTGGTCGACTGCCGGGCGGACGACCCGACCCAAGAGGGAGCGGTCGTTAGTCGAACAACTGGTCGACCAGCAGTTGGGCCGACGCGAGGTTGGTCGCCAGCGGCACGTCGTGGACGTCACAGAGCCGCAACAGCGCGCTGATGTCGGGTTCGTGTGGCTGGGCGGTCAGCGGGTCCCGGAGGAAGATCACCCCGTCACAGGTCTCCTCGGCGATCTCGCCGCCGATCTGCATATCCCCGCCCAGCGGCCCCGACTCCTTGCGCTCGATGTCGAGGTCGGTAACCTCCATCAATCGCTTGCCGGTCGTCCCGGTGGCCATCAGTTCGGCCGTCGACAGTTCCTCCTCGTGGTCGCTCGCAAACGCCATCAGGTCGTCTTTCTTCTTGTCGTGGGCAATCAGTGCGAGTCGCATTCGTCCCTCCCTGCGTGCCCCCGTCGCTTAATTCCCCTGTTGGTGACAGTCGCCGCGGGCTACTCGAACACCGTATCGAACGCCGCTGCCCCCAGCGGATCGAAGGTGCCGGCGGCGACGTTCTCGGCGACGTGGTCGACCGATCGCATGCCGACCAGCGAGGTGGTGACGCCGGGGGCGCTCCGGGCGAAGTTGATCGCCCGCTGGGCCGCGGTGTCGCCCGACAGCTCGGCGTCGACTTCCGGCGGGATCGCTGCCGCGAGATCGCCCTGTCCGATCGAGGCGCTGGTGACGACCGACAGTCCCGACTCGTGGGCGTATTCGAGCGCACTCACCGGTCCCTCGTCGGTCGGCTGCGATTTGACGGTAAAGGCGTCGGCCATCTCGACGTTGAACGGCAGTTGGATGGCCTGTAAGCCATGGGTGTCGACGCCGACTGCCTCGGCGGCGGCCTCGGCGCGCTCGATCACCGCCGGCAGCGAGAGATGCTGCTCGTGGGACTGTGGCACCCGGAAGGCCTGCCACGTGGCAAGGCCATAGATACCGATCTCACCGACCGCCCGGCGGCGCTCCAGTCGTTCGAAGGCCGCCTCGAGCTGGTCGTAGACTCCCTCACGATCGTTTTCGAGCAGTTGCGTCTCGGGGTTATGCAGGTAGTAACAGTCGATCCGGTCGCCGCCGAGATTCGACAGCGACCGGTCGACCATCGCGTCGATGAAGCCCGGCGAAAGCGAGTGGCTCCCGCGGACCAGCGATTCGGGGTCGACCATCCCCGGCTCGACGAACTGCTCGCGGATGTACTGGCCGGGGTCGTCGGGCCGCTCGCCGTCGAACGGCAGAAACCCGCCCTTCGTCGAGACGACGATCGAATCGCGGTCGACGTCGGCC
>JAWOEO010000021.1:0-9010 GCA_046482755.1 Halohasta sp.
GTTCGAAGTTCCACGGCCCGCGGTTGAACTTCGAACTGCTCGGCGGCGAGTTCGAGGAAGGACTCCCCCACCCGCTGTACCTCGGACTCACCGCCGGCGGGCTCCCCCGGAGCGAGGCCGACGTGGCCGCCCAGACGAGTCTGATCGGCGACTACGAGATGGAGTTCGGCTACGACGGCGCACAGCTCCAGTATGTCAGCGAGACGGGCGCACTGTGTTCGATCACGATGCTCTCGGGAACCAAACCCGTCCGGATTCTCTATGTCCACGGTTCGGAGTCGACGCTGGCGGCCGATCTCGTCTCCCAGACGCTGGTCCGACTCGACCGGGATTACAAGGCCTCGCCGCTGGCCCGCGCCCGGAACAACGTCGACCAGATCGCCGACCGGATCCGGGGGACCGCCGCCAACGTGGGGGTCGTCCTCGCGGACAAACGCGCCGGCGACTGGGAGACGGCGATGGAGCGCAACGGCAGTTACTACCAGTTCGATCGGGAAGCCGAGGCGCTGTTGACCGGCACCGCCCCCATGGTCTCGGTCGACGAGGCCCGGTGGACCGTCCGGCTGCAGGAGGCGATCCGTGCGAGCGTCCCCGAGGAGCGCACCGTGGCCGACGAGGGGGCTGTCGAATCCGAGGCCGCCTCGGACGACTAGCTCAGTCGGCGTCGGCAGTCGACGAGGAGGGGGCGACATAGGACCATAGCTGTTCGATGTCGATGACACCCCACGCCGCCGACAGGGCCAGCCAGATCCCGCCTCCGGTTGCGATCACCGCACCGAGAGAGAGGACGCCGCTCACGTAAGGGAGGAGTAGCCACACCCCCACGCCCATGATCCCGGCAATGACCCCGATCCGGGCGACCGAGCCGGTGACGACCCGGAACCGGATCGGCAGTTCGGTCGAGATAATGTAGACGCTGAGCAGCGTATAGGCCCCGAAGGTGACGACCGAGGCTGCCGCCGCTCCTGTCGCCCCGTAGATCGGGATCAAAAGCAGGTTCAGCGAGACGTTGCCGATCGCCATCCCACCTTTGAAGATCGCCCGGATCCGGGCTCGTCCGAGGTAGTCGAGGCTGTCGGTGGTGATCTTGTTGACCGCGTTGGCGAGAATAAAGAGGCTGAACACCTGTACGACCGGCGTCGCGCCGAGATAGTCCTGCCCGAAGACGTGTCGCATCGTCGGCTCGGCGACCAGTACCAGCCCGACGGTCGCCGGGATGTAGAAGATCAGCACGTGTTCCAGCGAGTACTCGTAGAGCCGGGCGGCCCGTTCGAGCCGGTCGCCGGCCTTGTCCTCGCCGAAGGCCGGCGAGATCGTATACCCTAACGAACTCGCCGGCGAGACGCAGGCGTCGGCGACCTGTTTGGCGACCGCGTAGTAGGCCGCCGGCGTCAGCCCCGCCAGCGACGTCACGAGGATCGTGTCGACCTTCTTGTCGATGACGGTCGCTCCACGGGTCGCCGTCAGCGGGACGCTGTACTCGAGGAGCCGCCGCACCAGCCCGTCTTCGATCGCCGGCGCGGTCGGCAGCGACCGATAAAACCGGCTGTAGAGCAGCCAGCCGCCGATCGTCACCGAGAGCACGAAGCCGAGCAGGTAGCCCGCAAGCGCCCCCCAAACCCCGAAGCCGGCGACGACGAGCCCCACCGCGAAGACGAGCCGGCCGATCTGGGCGGTCGCGTTGACCCCTGCGCTCAAGGGGATCTCGTTGAGCCCCTGCAGGACGGCGGTCAGGTACTTGTGGAGCGACTCGAAGACGACGTAGACCGCCGCCAGCGACAACAGCGGTGTGATCGCTGCCTCACCGACTAGCGCCGCGATCGGTCCGTCGAAGACGACGATGACGACCGCCGTCAGCAGGCCGAAGCCGGCGACGAACAGCAGCGATACGCCGAGGATCCGGGGGACTTGCGAGGGGTCGATCTCGGAGTATTCGGCGACGTAGCGGGCCGCCGAGGAGGGCAATCCGAGGGTCGCAAACATCGAGGCGACGCCGACGACCGAGATGACCGTATACAGCAGGCCGTACTGGTCGGTGGTAAACAGGAATCGGGTGAGGATCACCAACAGTAGCGCGTTGGTGGCGATCTTGACGATCCTGGCTCCGAAGCTCGCTTTGACGCCGGCGGCGATTCGGTCGGCGAAGGACATGCGTTATTCCCCGTTGTCGATCAGGTACAGTCTGAAGCCGCCGTTGTCCTGTACGCGGTGGATGTTGCCCCGCCGTTCGAGGGCCGCAAACCCGTCGGCCGAGTATCGGAGTCCATCGTAGAGTTCGACTTCGGTGGCGTAGTTCGACTCCTGTATCCCGAGATACCGGTCGTCGTCGTAGGCCGTCGACAGGTTGGTGTTGAACACCGGTCCGGGGACGCCGGTGTCGGGGAACCCAACCTGGTCGGCCGTCGGCCGGCCGTAGTAGGTCTGGACGTACCGGCGGGGGCCGCTTCTGGTCCCCATGAAGACGGTGTCGTCGACGCGGTGGTCGAAGGCGACCGTGTGGCCCGCCATCGAGCGTTCGGTGACGTGGCCGTTCGACTGGTAGTAGTACGGCGAGGGATGCACTGCTGCGGCCTGTGCGGCCAGTGCCACCGTGAGGACGACGACCAGTCCCGCGGCGACGGTCCGCCGGGAGACTACACTGCCGGCTCGCCCGGCGAGCGCGACGATCCCGACTGCACCCAGCACCGTCACTGGAACCATGATAAAGCCCAGAAACCGGAAGTAGTGATCGCCCTGATCGGCCGCGAAGACGACGAGAAACGCCATCCCGAGCGGAACGAGTCCGGCGGTCAGATAGGTGACCAGCGCCCGCCGGCCGGTCGGTCGGTCGGTGAGTCGACCGAGCAGTGTCGCGGCCATCAGCGCCGCCGCGATCACCGAGACGACCAGCGCGACGCCGAACAGTTTCACGAACAGCTCCTCGATGCTGCCGCCGACCGCTGCCAGCGACGCCGCCTGCGTGTCGGTGCTCTCCGCGCCCGCGGTCACCCCGACCTGCTGGAACTGCGAGAGGACGAACTGGATCCGTCCGAGCGGCCGGTCGTGCTGTGGCAGCCACGAGGCGAACACGAGGAACGTCACCGCCGCGTGGGCGTAGATCGGCCGATGCCGAGCGATCCGGCTAGTCGGCCGCCACCGGGTGGCCGCCAGCTGGACGACCGCGACCCCGCCGAGCAACAGCAGGAGACTCAGCGCCTCCTGTGGGTGGATGAACACCATCGCCACGCAGACGACCGCCAGCGCGACCCCGATCGGCGTCGCGAGGGTCGACCCCTCTGCCGGCGCGGTGACGTACCGCAAGACGAGATAGAGCACCAGCGGGAGGAACAGTACTGCCTGACTCGAGGGATGGGCCAGCAGGTGGATGCTGAGGTGGTTGATCGGAACCAACAGCAGGCCGGCGGCCACGCCGACCGGGAGTCCCCACTGGCTGTCGGTGAGATACTGTACGCAGAGTGCGGTAAACACCACGCTCACGAACGGAAAGACCACCAAGGGGACGAACTGCAAGGTGTCGGTCAGTTCGCGGCTGCCGAGTTCGGCCAGATACGCCGCCAGCGTGTGAACTCCCGGATAGACGAACCCAAGCGGGCTCAGCGTGCCGGCGTGTAGCTCTCGAGCCCAGCCGAGGTGGGTCATCGAGTCGCCGGCCCCATAGAAGAAGTAGCCCCGAACGAGCGGCAGCGCGAACACCGAAAACGCCACGCCCGTCACGAGGCCGAGGCCGATCGCCCGAATCCGACGGGAAGCCGGCGGCGAGAACGCGACCGTCAGTCCGAGGATGCCCGCGACGATGCCGCCGATCCAGAAGCCGATCGGCGTCGACCGGTAGATCGAGAGCTCGTAGCCGGTCGCCGGCCGGCTGTAGGCGGCCACGAGCGCGCCGGCAAACGCGAGCGATCCGACCGCGAGCAGTACCTTCAGAACCGTCGCCTGTCGTCTGGTGTCAGTCATAGATACGTGCCGACGCCGCGGGTCGCTGCGGCGTGTGGACTGTCCGAGACTGGCCACGAGACGGGCTTTGTTATGAATCGCTTGTGCCGCCGCCGGCCCGTCGACCGATACAACACAGCTCCGTTAGCCACACAGCGGACCGATCACGGCCAGTTCGTCACACCTCACCCGAGAAGCGACGCTCGAATACGGCATAAGCCGACCGTACTCGTATCAGAGGCCGTGACTGTCAATGACCTCGGTCTCTTGGCCATCATAGACGGCAACGACCTCGAAGGAGTCGGCCTCCATGGTCACCTCGTCGCCGACGTAGTTGAGCGCTTCCTCCCGCTCGCCGTCGACGTGGAGCTCTATGAACCGCGCCTCGCCCTTTTCCGACCACCGGACGCTGGTAGTGCCGTCTGGGTTCGTTTCCATGATGACGCCGGCGTCGGTCGCGTTGGCGGAGTCAGCGTTGAAGTTGCGGTCGGCGAACTCGCCGGCGACGACCGCCGCGCCGACGACGCCCGCGACCGAGGCAGCCGAGACGACAAGCACTACCACACACCAGAAGTTGATCACGTCGACTTGGGCGCGCGTCTCGGTGTCGGTGCTGGTAGTCATAGATTACGGATGCCTCAGCTACTGATATCGCTCGTAGTTGGTACCTAACAGGGGCGTACGAGTAAAAATCCATCGCCACGCCGTTATGAGCCGTCGCATGCGCGCCGGTAGACATCCACGAGCCGGTCGATCTGTCGGGCGAGACTGATCTCGGCGATCGCCGCTCGACCGTTGGACCGCTCGCCGCGCCGCAGGATCTCGACAAGTGACGCCACGAGGGCCTCGTCATTGTCGTGGACCGCCGACGGCTCGACACCCGCGAGCCGGTCGGCGACATCACCGACATCGGTTGCGACCACCGGGAGGTTGCAGGCCATCGCCTCCTTGACCGAGTTGGGCGACCCCTCGCGCCGGGAGGTCAGCAGCAGCACGTCCGCGGCGTTCAGATACTGGTACATCTCCGCATGGTCGACGCCGCTGACTGTATGGAGTTCGACCGGCCGTTCGAGTTGGCCCTCGACGGCCGCAACGAGCCGTTCGGCCCGCGGGTAATCCTTCACCTCACGCGTCGGCGGGTACGGAAACAGCACGTGGGCCTTCTCGGGAGACCACCCGAGGGCCCGCTGGCAGTCGGCCCGTGGCTCCGGGTGGAACCGGTCGAGATCGATGCCGTGGGCGATAATGTGGCACTCGCCGTCGAGTTCGGCGGCCATCTCCGGGGACATGACGATCACCTCGTCGGCCAGCCGAGCCGACAGCCGGCCGACCGGTCCGTAGGTGCCCAGCAGGTCGCTGCCCCACAGCGAGACGACGGCCGGATGGAACCACTGGACCACCGCGGGCGGGGCCGATAGCCCGTAGTTTGCGTGGACGAGATCGTAGGCCCCGCGGCTGGCCCGGAGGGCTGCGACGTAGAACCGGGCGTAGTCGACTGGTCCCCGACCCTCGCCGTCGCCGTCCGGCACCGTGAGGATCTCGATCTCGATCCCACGCCCCCGGAGTCGGTCGACCTGCTGGCGGTAGAACCGCGCGCGGTGGTTCGTGACGAGACTCAACACCCGCAGCTCCGAGTCGGTCGGCTGGGTCGACGTCACGGGCGACCTCCACCGGCGGCCTCCTCGATCACACCGAGGAGGTGACCAGTCACGTCGGTACTCGACTCCAGCAGCGCCGCTCGCCGGCGTTCCCACCGGTCGACGGCCGCCGGATCGGTGGCCAACTCGATGGCCCGCTCGTGGGCGATGGCCTCGTCGGCGATCGAGTCGACGAGCCCGTGGTCGTCGAGTTGGACGAACACTCCGAGGGCCTCGTCGGTCGCATGGGAGTTCGCCCGGATGGTCGGCGTTCCCAGCAGCGCGGCCTCGGTCGCCATCGTCTCGCTGTCGCCGACCAACAGATCGGCGAACGCCAGCAGGTGGTGGATCTCCGCGGGCGGGACCGGCACCGCCTCCCCGTCGATACCCGCCGGAAGCGAGCCCTCTGCGGAGAGATAGACCGTTCCGTGTTCCGACAGCGCCTCGGCGAGCCGGCGTTTGCCCGCCGCCGAAAACCCTGCCCGCGAGCGGTCGTGGTGGGCTTCCATCGAGACGAACCGGAGCACGAAGTACGGCTCGTTGGGGTCGACGCCGTACGCGCGGAGCCGGTCGGCATCGGGCGAAAACCGGTCGGGGTGGAGGTAGGCGAGTTCGTCGACGCCCGGGTGGACCCGCTGGCGGTCGCCGTAGTCGCCGGTGAACCACGCCGGCGTCCACCAGTAGTCGACGAAGGGGGCGATCACGGTAGCGATCCCGCCGGTGTACTCGGTGTCGGTACAGACCACGCTCGCCGCACCGGTCAGCGCCGCCGCATGAACCGCCGAGGGAAGCGCCCGGCTCACGACCACGTCGGGGTCGAACGCCCGCGTGTAGCGGATCGTCCGAAACTCGCGGAGCGACCACTCGGCGACCAGCGCCGCGATGCTCTGGCCCTTCGAGGAGAGCACCGTGTGGTCGATCCCGTAGGCCTCCAGCAGCGCCGTCGTCACCTCCTTGTTACGGGCGGCGACAGCGACGCTGTGGCCGTCGGTCGCCAGCGTCCGGATCGCGTTTTTGAACAGATGGACGTGTGCGGGGTGTGTCACGTCGAACTGGACCCGCATCAGTGATCACGACGGTTCCGACCGCCAGTTCGCGGTCGACTCGGCGCGCCTGTTCGATCGCTCGCCTGCATCCACCCGGCGTCGGAACCACGGTTCGCATCTGGCATAGATGGCCAGCAGTGGGTCGCACGGTTTGTTATGCCCCACCTACTGAAGTGTGGTCGGCCAGTCGATTCCGGTATCGAGTCGGACCCTGGCTGCCGTCGGCCGCGATCGGTCGGTGACTGTGGTCGCATCCGGCGGTATGGGGAACGGCAGTCGAGTTGCTCGCGGTTCGATCAGTATGACTCGAAACACCTCACACAGCCGTCGGTCGACCGCTCGCCGCGCCGTCCAGCGGGTTACACACCTGCCGAAAACGGCGTGGTGCAGCGCCACCCACTACCTGTACAAACAGCGAAGCCGGTCGGCCGGGCCGACCGACGCTGCCCTCTTCGATGCCATCATCGAGCGCTACGACGACGATGTCGTCTTCGTCCACATCGGACTGAGCGACGTCAAAACCGCACTCGGTGGCAACCCCTACGAGGCCATCACCGACCGGTTGGACCGGGCCTTCGAGTCGGTGTTAGTGCCGGGGTTCACCAAGTCCTTTCGGGAGACTCGTCAGTTCGATGTCGACGAGACGCCCCCGGAACTGGGCGCGTTTTCGGGGCTGTTCTTCGAGGACGCCGACTACCGGACACCGGACCCGCTCCACTCGATCCTCGTCGGCGGCCCCTACCGGTTCGAGGGCTGTACGTTTCGGGACACCTTTTCGCCAACGGGTTGCTACGGGCAACTCAGTGCCGACAACGTATTGTATCTGAACATCGGCACACCGTGGCTGGTCTCGACACAGCTCCACTACATCGAGCGCATCTGTGACGTTCCCTACGTGTCGACGGTCGAAATCGAGGGGCGACTCGGCGCTGACGGATCGACCGAGCCGATCACCCAGCGAACCTACAGCAAGAACAACTACCTCTACTTCTGGAACCGCCGCGGGCTCCGCGACGACATGGTCGACGCGGGCGTCATGGACCACTATCAACTCGACGGGCTGAACGTGATGGCGGTTCGGGCCGGCGAGATGGAGGCGTTTCTCGCCGACCGGATCGAACAGGATCCCTACTACCTCGTCCGGTGAGCTATCGGTAGGCGTCGACTACCGGCCGGTAGGATTCGGCTACCGCCGTCTAGGGTGGCGATCAGTCGTCGGCGACGATGGGGTTGCCGTCGCCGTCGGTCGGTGCGGGCGAGGCGTCCATGTCGTCGTCTTCGGCGTAGGGGTACCACGTCATCTTCGTGTTGTGCATGTAGGGGTCCTCGTAGCTCGTCTCCTCGGGCTCGATGAACTCCTCCAGTTCCTCCTCGTCGTGACGGGCGATGAACTCGCGGAAGGTCTCGCTGCCCTCGCGGTTGTCCTCGAAGGTCGACAGTAGGTTCTCGATCGCGCCGGGCACCTCGTCGGCCGGGACGCGCTGGCCGACCCAGTCGGCGAACTGTGGGTTCTCGCCGAGGCCGCCGCCGAGGCCGATATCGAGGGCCTCGACCGGCTCGCCGTCCTTTCGGGTTTTCATCCCGCGCAGCGAGATGTCCCGATGCTCTGGGCAATGAGCTGCCTTCTCGCGTCGGTTTTCCTGACCATGGTGCAGTACTACTTTCTCTCGAACTCCGCAGAGTTTTCCGGTTATACCGCTCTGCAGTACGTCGCGGGGCTAGCGATCGCATGCGCCCTGTACGGAGGGCTCTTCCTGCTCATGCGGCGCTCCCCCGGAGTGCCTAAAATACCGGCACTGCTTATGACAATTTTTGTCCTGGCCGTTCAGGTGGGCCGTGTACTCATGCTGCTCCTCGCTTCTCCGGAAGCGGCCGCCTCGTTCCGCTCCCCCTCAATTGCCCTGATATCGATCTACCTCCTCTTTCTCGGCTGGATGCTCTACCGCGCCTCTGCTCTCGAACCGCACGAGCTCATGTCGATCCTCCTGAGGCGCCTCGGCATACTCACCCTTATCTTTGCCCCCTTCTCCACCCTCTTCTACATCATCTCATACCGCTTCTCCGTCATCGAGCGGCTGCACATCTCCCTCGACTACATCTACTTCTCCCTCTGGAGTCTTATCATCATCACCGTATTTCTGCGGTATCTTACCAATCCGACGGCCTTGATCAACGAGGGCAAGATAAGCGAGGCATTTATCTGCGCCTACAAGATTACAAAGACAGAAGCCGAAGTCGTCGAGCTGATCAGTCTCGGCCTCAGCAACCAGGAGATCGCCGATGGGATCTACGTCTCCCTTACCACGGTTCGAACTCACATCTACAATATCTTCCAGAAAACAGAGGCAGCGAGCCGGGTTCATCTTCTGCGGATCGTAAGCGGCTACAAGCAGT
>JAWOEO010000061.1:0-3709 GCA_046482755.1 Halohasta sp.
CTTCGCGGTCAACCTGATCGTCTTCGGGGCCTACAACGAGGGTGGCAACTACCACTTCATCTTCCTCAGTGATGGGGTGCCGGAGGGCGCAGAGGTTATGTTCGGCGGGCTGATGCCCGGCGGCACGCTCGGCATCATCGGCGGGCTGCTCGTGTTGTTCGTCGGCCACTCGGCGGTGTTGGCCCTCGGCGTGACCAGTGCCGGCCTGCAGGCAGTCCGTCTGGAGTACGTCGAGTTCTTCGGCAAGTTCTACGAGGGCGGCGGCCGGGCCTATCTCCCGTTCGGCTACGACCGCACCTACACGACGACCGACGAATAGTCGGTCGACCCCCGATTTCGGTCGCGGGACTTTTTTACCGCTTCGAGAACCAGCGCTGAGAGTCGTTCACACGAATCGGCCGGTATCGGCCGCATAGAGCGTTCCGTTCAACCGTTTTGGGAAGCTTTATGATGGGCCTAAAGGCAAATAGGAACTGTTCGGCTACAAGCCAACGCAACAATCGCGGACGAGACACAAAATATGAGTCTGGAACTTGCATCAGAACTTGGTAATGTTGTACTACAAGCTGAAGAAGCAGGCGGCCCGGCGCTCAGCGAACTGGGCGCTGCGGCGATCGCTGTCGGTCTCGCCGCCTTCGGTGCCGGCTACTCCCAGCGAGCGATCGGCGCGGCCGCCGTCGGTGCGATGGCCGAAAACGAGGACCTCTTCGCGCGAGGCCTGATCCTGACAGTACTGCCCGAGACACTCGTTATTCTCGCGCTGCTGGTCGTCATCCTCCTGCTGTAAGCGACGCGCTCCTTTCAACCAATGAGTTTGGAACAAGTCAGAGACGACATTGAAAAAGAGGCCCGCGCGCGTGCGGATGAGATCCGTGCCGAGGCCGAGGAACGCGCCGAGGAGATCATCTCCGCGGCCGAGGCCGACGCCGAGGAGATCAAGGCCACTCGCAGCGCCGAGGTCGACGACGAGATCGACCAGAGGCGCGAGCAGGCGCTGTCGGGTGCGAAACTCGAGGCCAAACAGGCGCGACTCGAAGCCCGCCGGGACGTCCTCGAAGACGTCCGCGAGGAGATCGAGGACGCACTGGTCGACCTCGACGACGAGACACGCGAGGAACTGACCGAGAGCCTCATCGAAAATGCGGCCGCCGAGTTCGACGACGACGATCGCGTCGTCGTCCACGGGCGTGCCGACGACGAGGACCTCCTCAAAGACCTCCTCGCGTCGTACGACGGCTTTTCGGTCGGCGAACCGGTCGACTGCCTCGGCGGCGTGATCGTCGAGAGCGAAACCTCCCGTGTTCGGGTGAACAACACCTTCGACTCGGTACTCGAAAGCGTGTGGGACGACCAGTTGAAGGACATCTCGGCGCTCCTCTTCGAACAATGAGTACGACCGGGAGCTCGAATCCGGAGTACGTCAACGCCCGGGTCCGTGCCCGGCGTGCGGCACTGTTCAGCGACGACGAGTACCGCAAGCTCGTCCGAATGACGCCCTCGGAGATCGCCCGCTACATGGAGGAATCCGAGTACGAACGCGAGATCAACGAGCTCGGGAGCCGACACAGCGGCGTCGACCTCATCGAGTACTCGCTGAACCGGAACCTCGCCAAACACTTCAACGACCTGCTGGGCTTTTCGGAGGGCCGGATGTACGATCTGATCGCCCGCTACCTCCGGAAGTTCGACGCCTGGAACGTGAAGACGATCATGCGGGGCGTCTACTCGGGGGCCAGCCGCGATTCGATCGAGACCGACCTGATTCGGGCCGGCGAGTTCGACGAGTCGTTCCTCGACCGGCTGTTGGAGGCCTCGACCATCGAGGACGTCGTGACGACCCTCGACGGCACGATCTTCGGCGATCCGCTGGAGGCGGCCCTCGAAGACTTCGAGGAGACCGACGTGCTGGTCCCGCTGGAGAACGCCGTCGACCGCACCTTCTACGAGGAGCTACTGGCGGAGTTGCCGTCGAGCGAGGCGATCGATCTCTATCGGGAGTTCCTCGAAGCCGAGATCGACTTCCGGAACGCCCGCAACGCCCTGCGGCTGGCCCGCAGCGGTGCGGACATCGATCCGGCGGAGTACTTCATCGAGGGCGGGCGGCTGTTCAGCGCCCGGGAACTGGAGGGACTGATCCAGAACCCCGATCAGCTGATCACGACGATCCGCGACAGCAGCTACGGCCGCGAGCTCTCGGGACCGCTGGACGAACTGGAGAGCGCAGACAGCCTCATCGCCTTCGAGCACGCCCTCGAATCGGTGTTGCTGAAATACTCCCGGCGGCTGGGCAACGTGTATCCGCTGTCGATCTGCCCCGTCGTCGCCTACATCCTGATGAAGGAACGCGAGGTCGAGAACATCCGTGCGATCGCTCGCGGCCGCGAGGCTGGACTGAGCGAGGCCGAGATCGAAGGGGAGCTGGTGATCCTATGAGCCAAGAAATAGCCGTAATCGGCAGTCCGGAGTTCACCACCGGCTTCCGGCTGGCAGGCGTCCGCGTCTGTGAGAACGTCCCCGACGACCGGAAGGACGAACAGCTCGACGACGCCGTCGAGGACGTCCTCGCGGCCGACGACGTGGGTATTATTGTCATGCACGACGATGATATGCCACACCTCTCGCGGGGGACACGGAAGGCCGTCGAGACCAGCGTCGAGCCGACGCTGGTAACCCTCGGGGGCGGCGCCGGCAGCGGTGGACTACGCGGACAGATCAAACGCGCCATCGGCATCGATCTGATGGAGGACGAAGACTAACTATGAGTCAAGCAACGCAACAGGACGTCGGCAACGGCGTCATCGAAAGCGTCAGTGGGCCGGTCGTCACCGCCCGCGATCTCGACGCCCGGATGAACGACGTCGTCTACGTCGGCGACGAAGGGCTGATGGGCGAGGTAATCGAGATCGAGGGCAACATCACGACGATTCAGGTCTACGAGGAGACCTCGGGCGTTGGCCCGGGCGAGCCCGTCGAAAACACGGGCGAGCCGCTGTCGGTCGACCTCGGCCCCGGTATGCTGGATGCCATCTACGATGGTACCCAGCGCCCACTCGACGTGCTGGAAGACAAGATGGATAGTGCGTTTCTCGACCGTGGTGTCGATGCCCCCGGTATCGACCTCGAGAAAGAATGGGAGTTCGAACCAACCGTCGACGAGGGTGACGAGGTCACCGCAGGCGACGTGATCGGTACCGTCGAAGAGACGGTCACGATCACCCACAAAGTCATGGTGCCGCCCGATTACGAGGGCGGCGAAGTCACCGCTATCGAGTCCGGCGAGTTCACCGTCACCGAGACGGTTGCCGAACTCGACAGCGGCGAGGAGATAACCATGCACCAGGAGTGGCCGGTCCGAGAAGCCCGTCCCTCCGTCGAAAAGAAGACGCCGACGAAACCGCTGGTCTCCGGCCAGCACGTGCTCGACGGGCTGTTCCCGATTGCCAAAGGTGGGACCGCCGCCATTCCCGGTCCGTTCGGTTCGGGGAAAACAGTCACCCAACACCAACTCGCCAAGTGGGCCGACGCCGACATCGTCGTCTACGTCGGCTGCGGCGAGCGTGGCAACGAGATGACCGAGGTAATCGAAGACTTCCCGGAGCTGGAAGACCCCAAAACGGGCAACCCGTTGATGGCCCGAACCTCACTTATCGCCAACACCTCGAACATGCCTGTCGCAGCCCGTGAGTCCTGTATTTACACGGGTATCACC
>JAWOEO010000084.1:0-4367 GCA_046482755.1 Halohasta sp.
ACCCGGTACTACGACTACGTGCTTGGCCTGATCCCGGCCGTCCTGTTCGGATTGACTGCCATCCTGTTTGTCGCAGGCGTGCAGTTGACGATGGCCGTGCCGGTCGGAGCCGGGGCATCAGTGCTGGTGATCGGACACGCGCTGTTCGTCAACGTCCCCGGTCAGGCCGAGCCGATGACCAACCAGCAGTCGACCGTCCAGCCGACTACCTCCGACTAACGTCGTTTTTTGCTCCGATTCTCTCGGCGTCGACCGGGAGAGCTTTTTGCGGTTTCCAGTGTTCTGTTGAGCCACAATGACAGATACCCTGTTTCTGGGTAGCGCCGAGATCACGGCCCTCGCCGAGCCGGTCGACTACGTTGCGGCGGTCGCCGACGGCTACCGCCAGCGCGGCGCGGGTGGGGCCGCCGAGCCGCGAACCAAGCTCATCAACGAGTCCCCACCCGGAATGCTCACGACCTATGCGGCGATCCTCCCCGAGTCGGGCTACATGGGCGGCTACACCTACGCGGCCGGCTTCGGTGAGCGCGATGCGTGGTTCGTGACACCGCTGTTCGACGCCGAGAGCGGCGAACCACTGGCCATCCTCGACGGCGCGAGCATGAACCCGTTCAAAACAGGAGCGGCCGGGGCCGTCGCCGTCGACCATCTCGCCCGGAGCGACGCCGAGAGGGTCGGCATCATCGGCTCGGGCCCCCAAGCCCGCGGGCAACTTCGAGCGACCGCCACGGTTCGGGAACTCTCCGCGGTCCGGGTCTACTCGCCGACACGGGAGCATCGGGAGTCCTTCGCCGCCGAAATGGACGACACTCTCGACTGCGAAGTCCGGGCCGTCGACGCCAGCGCCACCGCTGTGACCGATGCGGATATCGTGATCACCGCAACCAACGCCGCCGAACCGGTGTTCGACGGGGAGCTGTTGACCCCCGGCACCCACGTCACGGCGATGGGGCAGTACACCCCTCGCAAACGGGAACTCGATACGACGACTATCGAGCGGAGCACATACGTCCCGGACCTCCGGGAGCGAGTCATGCAGGACGCCGGCTCGTTCATCCACGCAGTCGACCAAGGGGTCGTCGACGAGGCCCACATCCACGCCGAACTCGGCGCGGTCGTCGCCGGCTCCGCCGCCGGCCGGACGACCGACGAGCAGATCACCGTCTTCGACAGCGGCGGTACCGGGATCGAGACCGTTGCCGCCGCTGGCATGCTTTACGAGCGAGCCAAAGAGCGAAACGTCGGGTCGACGATCTCGTTTGCGCCGGCTAGTGAGTCCCTAACCGGCCGGTAGGCGGTGACTACTGTGGGCTACTGTAGGCTCCGGTACAGGCGGGGAAACGCCGCGAAGGCGAGCCACGTCGCCCCGATCGGCAACAGGGCGGCAGCCGCCAGCGACCCCGAGAGCCGCCAGCCGAGGCCGCCGAGCCACGTTGCGGCGAGGACGGTCGAGGAGTAGTAGCCAAACCGCAGCGGCAGCGAGCCGAAGTCGCCGAATCGGGGATACTCACCGACCGGGAGGTAGCCACCGCGGAACAGCGCCAGCCACGCCGTCCCGAAGGCGATCGTCGACAGTCCCGCGATCGAACTCGCGTCGATGTCGTAGGCCGGCCAGTAGAGCAGGACGAGCAGCGACGGGCTGGCGAGGACGGCGAGTTCGACGCCGCTGTAGAAGACGTACTCCAGCCAGCGTTCGACCCGTCGGGTCAGACTTCGGCCCGGTGTCGCAGTGTCGCTCACGACCGGAGCCAGACGGGCCGCCGGCTAAACCGTTCCGACTGTCACTGCAGCCGGTAGCGAAGCAGCGCCGCGATGCCGCCGAGGTTTTTGAGCTGCTGGCCCGGCTGGAACTCCTTCGAGAAGACGGTGATCTCGCCACCCTTCTGCTCGACAGTGTCGATGACCTCGTTGACATCACGCTCCCAGTCCCCCTCGTTTTGTCGCTCGTCCCGCAATCGTTCGTCCAAAATCAGCAGCTCCTCGACCGCACCGAACTCCGCGGCCTCCTCGACCTGCTCGATCCCGTAGGCTGCCTTCGCGCCGTCGGCGATCCGGTTCATCAGTTCGTCGATCGTCTCGGCCTCGCGGGCGATCCGGGTCTCGTCTTGGACCTCCTCAACTGCGCCGCGCTTGAGCACCTCGTGGACCCCGCGGCCGCCCGCACTGGAGGTGTCGACCACGGTGATGAGGTCTTCGAGGTCCCGGTGGTTCTCGGCGATGTAGTCCCGAGCGTCCTGTTTCGTGAAGCCCGGTCCGGCGAGGATGATCGCGTCCGTATCGAGATGGCCGAGTGCGCTTCCCAGTTCGCCAAACAGTTCCTCACGGGGTCGGGAGTACTCTCCCTTCCCAGTGGGTTTGGTAAAGGAGGCGTACTCCTCTACACCGTACTCCTTGACGAGATGGATGTAGGCCTCGCCCTCCTCGACGGTAGCGATGGCGACATCGGGGTTGTCCGCCGCCGCTTCGGCTTCCTCGATGCGATCGATCTGGTCGGCCTTGAACTGTTTTTCAATAGTAAGCTCTTCGTGCTGTTCGACGTTGAGCGTGTGGTGGAGTCCGAGTTGGTCCTCCCGCGAACAGCCAGTGATGACGCCGCCCACGCGCAGGCGGTTGGCAAACCGGGCGAATTCGACGCTCTCGACCTCGATGGTGACCGAGATGTGTTCGCGCTGGCCGCCGGTGTCCCGCATCTGGTCGTCGTTGCGCTGGATGCGGCGGGTGGTGTCGCCGGAGACGAGATCGCCCGGTTCGAGGACGTAGGAGAGATGCCAGAGGTCGTCGACGGTTTCGGGAACGAGCGTCATCCGGTCTCGCCCCTCCTCGCCACGACCGCGGCTCGCAATTCGCATATCTCCCCCTTCGGCCGACCGGCTAACAACCCTTCCGTTTGCATCGGTGGGAGCCGCCTACTTCGACTCGTCATCGACGCCCCAGACGAACGCCGAATCCCCTTCGCCCGTCGACTCGGTGTCGCCCTCGCTGTCGGGATCGTTGGCATCGGCGTCAGTGGTCGAGTCGGCATCGGTCGACCGATCGGTAGCTGGCCGTGTGCCGACGGTGCGGCCAGTCTGGACCCGCGGGGTAGCCTCCGCGGAGCCGCCGTCGCGTTCGGGGGTCGGTCGACCGCGAGGTCTCACGCTTCGGTCGGCGGCCTCCGTCGTGATCGCGGCCGGATACAGTGTGTCGACTCCGGTCGCGGCCCCCCGACCGGTCGACCACGCCGCCGACACCCGGAAGACGAAGCCGGCGACGACGCCCAACAACAGCGTCGCCAACAGGAACAGTGCCCCGGCCGGCGGCGAGACGAACCCGACGATGCCAGCGACGACCACCAGCGGTAGCAGAAGTGTTGGCCCGACTGCCAACACCCCCATAGCGATCAGCCACCCGGTGAGGTAGTCGGCGGTCGCAGCCAGTCGGCCGACGCGTCGGACGCCGAGGGCCGCCCGAACCGAGCCGGTCGCAGCGAAGACGGCCCGCGCTGCGGGCCGAACGTAGAGGTAGACGAGGCCGTAGATGAGGAGGCCGAAGCCGGCACCCATGATCACGACGCCGGTCAGTGCCTGGAGCGCTCCCTCGAATCCGGGCGGCGACACCACGGTCGCAACCCCCGCGCCGACGACGAGGCCCACACACACCGCCGCCGGCAGCAGATAGACCGCCGAGATGAACGCCGAACTCGCCCCCCGGCGGGCGAGCGACCCCCACTGGACGAACGATGGCGTCGCCGTCGACTCCCGGATGCCGCCGTCGACGACATCGAGCAGATACCCCCGCAAAAGCAGACTCGGCAGCGCCACCACCGGGGTGACCGCGAGGCCGACCGGGAGCCACACCGCCAGCAGCACCGCCCAGATGACCGTCCCCACGCCGACCAGCGCGGTCAACACCGAGCCGACGACGGTCGTTCCGATGGCGTCGTCGGCCCGGTAGGGCACCCGGAGCGACTCGCTCAGCATCGACTGTACCCAGTACCCCACCGGTCTTAGGTACTTGGGTAGGCCCGACGCCTCGGTGACGCCTGCTGACCGTAACGAGTTCCACTAACGGTCGACCCGAGACGGGATGTAGATATTTATACACGACAGTCTAACCATAATTGTGCTAGTCCATACCATGGATCGCACCGACCCCGGCAGCCTCACGAACAGTCGCGCCGACTGGCGTCGACGGCACATCCGGAGGTGACAGATGACGACCGACGACACCGCAGATGCAGCCAGAGAGACGCTCTACGAGATCATTCGGAGCGATGAGCCCTTCGAGTCGAAGGCCCGGCAGGCCCTCGATGTCGGCCGGGCGTTTCTGGATGCCGACCGCGGCTATCTCGCGCGCGTCGACGCCGACACCGAGTACTGGGAACTGCT
>JAWOEO010000039.1:0-3838 GCA_046482755.1 Halohasta sp.
GGATTGTGTTCCTGAACGAATCAAAATTGCCAGCAGTTCAGCATCCGATAAAGCTTTAGCCGATTTAACCGCTTGGAACTCCTGATAGCAGTCATGCTATCGGCACAGTGTACCGATGAGCGGGTGAACACAGTCACAGCGGAGTTGTTCGAGAAGTACGACGGCGCGGCCGACTACGCGGCCGTGGGTCAGGAAGCACTCGCCGAGGACATCTCCTCGATCACCTACTACAACAACAAGGCGAAATACATCCGCTCGGCCTGTGGGGACATCGTCGACGAACACGACGGCGAGGTACCGGATACGATGGACGAGCTCACGGACCTGATGGGCGTCGGCCGCAAAACGGCCAACGTCGTCCTCCAGCACGGCCACCAGATCGTCGAGGGGATCGTCGTCGACACCCACGTCCAGCGCATCTCCCGGCGGCTGGGCATCACCGAAGAGAAACGACCCGAAGCCATCGAACAGGACCTCATGCCGATCGTCCCCGAGGAGGACTGGCAGTGGTACACCCACCTCATGATCACCCATGGCCGGGAGACCTGCACCGCGATCAATCCCGACTGTTCGGACTGCCTGCTCGAAGATATTTGTCCGTCTTCCAAGGTCGACAGCGAGGTCGACCTCGCCTCGGGCGAGCCGTGGGACTGAGCAGCGGTTGTAGTTAGTCGCCGACTACTGAAGCCCCGATCCCGTTCGGATTATAAAAAGTACCGGAGTACGTACCGATAGATCCCGACCAGCCACGCGGCGATCCAAAACAGCGTGTAGCCGAAGACACCCATCCGAAGGCGGGCACGCCACGCACCCATGTTCTCGTGGAGGTCGTCGAGGTCGACGTCCTGATCCGGATTCCTGTAGAGATCGGCGTTCCGCTTGGCCTGAAAAATCCGGACGATCCCGGTGAGCCCGACGATCAACAGCGCGTAGGCCTGCAACCCCAGAAAGGCATGCAGCGCCGACAGGCCGCCGAGTTGGTCGAACAGTCGCGGAATCATCCACGTGACCATCGGCACCGTCGTCAGCGTCAGCCCGACGGCGATGAACTTCAGGTGGTGGGTGAGCACGTCCCACGTTACCGTCTCGGCGTTGATCATGATCCACGCCCCATAGAGGAAGAAGGGGAAACTCGCGGTCACCGACAGCGCCGTGAGCGTCGCGATCGTCACGTCTTCGACCATTGCCGGTCGTTAGGAGTCGACAGTCTAAAACGCCCGCATTTGTGAGTGGCCGTCGCCGAACCGCAGTTACCAGGTCCCGTGGAACGTGTCGAACTCCAGATCCTCAAGCGGCTTGTTCCCCATGGCGATCTCGTACTCGCCCGGCGTCAGCATCGGCTTTTTGAACCGCGGGCCGTCGTCGGTCGTAATCCGTGGACAGCCCGTGTTGACGAAGGCGTCCATGTCGAAATTGAGGAGTCGGTCGGGGGTGACCTCGTCCATCGTGATCAGGTAGGCGTTCTCGTTGTTGTCGAGGATCTCCTCGGCCGTCTCCCAGCGGCCCTGCCCGATCTTCGTACAGAAGATGACACCCCACTTCTCGGCGTCCATCGCCTTGTGGACCGTGGCGTAGCGCTGTTTGAGGAACTTCTCGGGGTCGGCGATCGTCACGACGTTGTTGACCGGATCGGCGATGACGACGTGTTTGTCCTGGTGCTCCATCGCCAGCCCCATCGGGTGGAACTTCCCGCCACCGACGTACAACACCTGATCGGCGTCGATATCTGCAGAGGCGTAGTTGCAGCCCAGCACTTGGCCCTCGTAGGTGAGCCGGTCGTCCCCACGGCGGGTGTGGACCTCGTACCCTCGCTCTTCGAGCCAGTCGACCATCTCGCCGAAGCGGTTCATATGCTGGGCGGTCGTGACGAGGCCGACGGCGGGGTCGACCTCGGGGTCTTCGAGTTCGTCCAGCGATTCTTCGAGGATCGGGAAGGGGTCGACGTTGGAAAAGAGGGGAACGTAGATGATCTTGTCCGACTCCTTCATCGGCGAGTGGCCGAAGTGGACGAAGACGTCGGTCCGCCGCATCAGGTAGGTATCGAGGTCGCAGGCCCCATAGCAGGGCTGGCCCGACAGGAGGATCGTGATATCGTCGTCGATGATCTCCCGGAGGTCGTCGGCGACCGCCGGACCGCGGCGTTTGAGTCCTTCGGGGAACTGGAGGCCGACCTTCTCGGCGTCCCGTTCCTCGATCTCCTCGACGATACGTTCGAGTTCGTAGTCCCACTCGCGGTCGTGTCGGAGGTTCATCCCCGTGTTCCGGAGGTCGCCCTCGGAATAGCCGTCGTCGGTGGCGTCGTGGCTCATTATCCCTCTTTTCGAACCGAGACGTAAAACCACGACGTTTCGACGGGACGACAGCGACACCGGAACCCGTGTCGACGAGCCGGTGTTGGCAACCGATCGTCGTGTGTCGACGGTGGCGGCTTCGTGCGGGAAAAACCGCTAGGCTAACATGCCTTCCGGCGCAACAGTCGGCTAATGAGCGACTCATCGGACGACCCGGCGGTCGACCACGCCGCAGCCGATGGCGACGCCGAAACCGACGCCGAGTCGACCGGAGAGGCGGCGGACGGGCCGGTCGACGCCTCGGCCGCCGCAGAGGACGATCTCGATGCGCTCCGCGAGCAGGTCGAAGCGGAGTACGACTTCGAGAACTTCGGGCCGGCGGACATGGCCAAGATGAGCGCCGACGAGTGGGAGGCGGCCTTCGACGCCGAGACGTGGATCACCGGCCCCGAACTCATCGACCGCGTCGAGGCGGATCTCAAAAATCGGATCGCCAGCCGTGACATCTTCGGCGTGATCGAACGGGAGTCAGCCGCGGGTGGCGATCGGCTGTTGGTGTACTCCGACGAGGGGTATGCGACCGTCTCGCCGGACGGCACCGTCGAGGGGGAAGGCGGCATCCGCCGGGACGTCGAGCCGGTGGTGGCGATGTGTTCGATGGAGGAGTACGAGGTCGACGAGCCGCCGGCGGGGTACGAGCTTCCCTCGCCGGAGTCGGTCCCCGAACAGACCGGCGAGCTCGGCAACCTGATGATCCAGCTCATCGCCGGCATGCAACTGCTCGGTGGCCTCGGACTGATCGGCGCGTGGGTGGTGACCGATATCGGCATCATCGCGCCGGTGATCGGCGGGCTGTTCCTGATCGTCGGCGTGCTGTTGTTCTCGCTGGTGGCCAACGCGCGGCTCTCGGATCGGTTTCGGGCCGAACAGTACCGCAACCGGCTCCGCGCAGTCGAGACCGAGGGGTTCGACCGGCCGGAGGTTCCCGGCAGCACCGACGCGCCGGCGGTCGACGGCGACGAGAGAGAAGACAGCCGAGATCACGAGACTGAAGGGGCGTAGCCGGCCGTATCTTCCGACCGATAGTCGGTGGGTTTAAGCACGGCGCGTTCCCAAATATTGCTGTATGAAACGGCGGGATTTCATCCGGACAGCGGGAGGCTCTGCCGCCGCCACGACAGCCGTCGCCGCCGGGAGCGGAACGGCTGCTGCCCAAGAGGAACAGCCGGAGTTTTCCGAGCTTGAGGGCATCGATGGCGGCATCGAAGACCTCCGCGGCGAATCGGAGGTCACCGTTGAGGTCGGGGCCAGTGGCAACGGCGGCAACGTCGCCTACAGCCCGGCTGGCATCTGGATCGACCCCGGCACGACGGTGATCTGGGAGTGGACCGGTGAGGGTGGCGAGCACAACGTCGTCACCACCGACGGGCCGGCTGAACTCGAAAGCGAACTCACGGCCGAGTCGGGATTCACCTACGAGTTCGAGTTCACCGAGGACCACGCGGGAATCACGAACTACCAGTGTGAGCCACACGCCTCGCTGGGCA
>JAWOEO010000167.1:0-2510 GCA_046482755.1 Halohasta sp.
ACGAAGGCCATCGCAACGATCCGCATCGCATCCAAACTGTAGATTCGCTCGCCCATCACCTGTACGAACGGACAGCCGCGAAATGACTGTTTCCATCCGTTCATCCGTCCCAGCCGTCGAAAAACTGGGGTATCGGTCGACTTCGGGAGCCACCGACGGCTATCCCGATCGCATCGCCCGCAGCCACGGCCCGCCGGGCCAGTGGGTGCCGCCGATCTCGATCACGCGGAGCCGATCGGCCGCCAGATAGCCCAGCCACGAGGCAACGAACAGCGTCGGCGTCAACAGCAGGTGCCAGATGATCGTCTCGGAGATGGCGTATCCCATCGCCTCCACGACGTCACGGCCGGCCCGGATCAGGGCGAACACCGCCGGGTGGACGACGTAGATGCCGGCCGCATACCGCCCCCACGACGGCAGCGGGGTGTCGACGCCGAGCCGTGGCCGGGCGAGCAACAGCAGGAACAGCGCGGTCGTCAGCAGCGCCGTGGCGATCCCGTAGCTCGGGGCGTAGACGTAGGAGCCGAAGGCCTCACCCCGCAGCGGGTAGCCCAACACGTAGAGTTCGATCAACTGGAGGGCCGCGAAGATCCCGACGAGCGCCGCAAGCAGTCGACCGCGTGCGGGGCTCGGCTCCCACCGCCGGGCGCGGATGGTGTAGCCCAGCGCCGTATAGAAGAACCCGAAAAACAGGCCGTCGCGGACCTGGAGGTCGACCGGGAGTTCGAGGACGGTGTAGGTGCCGACTGCCAGCCCGACGACGTGGACTGCCGCCGCAATCGGCAGCGCGAGTTCGGTTCGGTCGAGGCGAACGAACAGCGAGACCAGCAGGAACGAGACCAGCAGCGCGGGGAGGAACCAGAGGATCACCGAAACCGAGGTGCCGTAGTAGAACAGCGCGACCGGGTCGACGAACTCCGCGAGGCTCTCGGTCGTTGTCGCCGCCAGCGAGCGCCCATCCAGCGTCGCCCGGACCAGCCGCCCCGCGAGGAACGTCGGGGCCGCCAACACGAGGCCGAAGACGTACAGCGAGAGGATGGCTCGGGCCCGCGCCCGGACGTAGCCGGTCGGGTCACCGCCGGCGGTTTTGGACGCGAAGAAGTAGCCCGACGCGACGAAAAAGAAGGGGACGGCGAACCGGCCGGTCGTCTTGATGCCGAAGGTGATCGCGGTGCCGGCCGCCGAAAGTCCCTGAAACGGGTCGGTGTGGATCAGTACCACGAAGACCATCGCAACGATCCGCATCGCGTCGATGCTGTGGATTCGGTCGGCCATGTGCCCTCCACGTGACCGGCCCGGAATAGGTATTTGTGCGCCGCTCCAATCCGGTGTGCGCAATCTATCGTAAAACGGGAGTTCCCGGGACTGTCGACCGCGAGGAGGGGCGTTTACGCGTCGTCGCTGTCGACGACGACCGCCCGGCTGCCGTAGGGTGCGTTCGATTTCGCGTTGTCGTCGGTATCCGGTTCCGAGACGACTCCCTCACTGCCGTAGGGCGTGTTCGACTTCGCGTTGTCGTCGGAATCGGGCTCGGCGACGATTCCCTCGCTACCGTAGGGTGCGTTCGATTTCGCGTTGTCGTCGGTGTCAGGCTCCGAGACGACCCCTTCGCTACCGTAGGGCGTGTTCGATTTGGCGTTGTCGTCAGTATCTGGTTCCGAGACGATTCCCTCGCTGCCGTAGGGTGCGTTCGACGTCGCGTTGTCGTCAGTATCCGGTTCCGAGACGATGCCGGGTTCGGCGGGGACGGTCGACGTCGGGTCAGCCTCGTGGATGTGGTCCTTGATGGACTCGCGGTGGGTGGACATAACTATTTACTCGATAGTGAGTTCCCAATCGACATATATCTTTATGCCGAAATGTTCACGAACGATATATCGGTTTGACGGCCGTTGGAGCCGAGCGGGGCCGACGAGACGGCCGGGTGTGGGACGCCACGAGACACACTGTATCAGGTTTTATGCCGTCGGTGTCCCAAGAGCGGCTATGGGAATCCTTTCGCGTGCGTCCTACGTCATCCGGTCGAAGATCAACGCGATCCTCAACCGGACCGAGGACCCCGGCGAGTCGCTCGACTACTCCTACGAGAAGATGCGTGACGAACTCCAGGACGTCAAACAGGGGATCGCCGACCTCACGACCCAGAAGAAACGGCTGGAGATCCAGAAGCGCCGCCTCGAAGAGAACGTCGAGAAACACAACAGCCAAGCCCGTGAGGCCGTCCAGCAGGATCGGGACGATCTGGCCCGGAAGGCCCTCGAAAAGAAGAAATCGAAGATGAGCCAGATCGAGGAGTTGGAGACGCAGATCGCCGACCTCGAAACCACCCAGGAGAACCTCGTCGACAAGAAGAACGAACTCCAGGGTCGGATCGAGGAGTTCAAGACGAAAAAAGAGACGATGAAAGCCCGCTACGAGGCTGCCGAGGCCTCCACGCGCGTCTCGGAGGCGATGACCGGCGTCGGCGACGAGATGGACGACGTCGCCCGGTCGATCGAGCGCGCCGAGGA
>JAWOEO010000338.1:0-6121 GCA_046482755.1 Halohasta sp.
CGATGTTTTCGAGGCCGAGCCCGATGGCGATCGCGTTGAGGTTGAGGTCGGTGCCGAGATCCGCGCTAGTAACGATGTTCTGGACGGTGATTTCGGGGTCGTCGGCGATCGGGATCTGGAGTTCGCGGAGCTTCTCGAAGACGATATCGAGGCTCTCGTGGACCGCATCGGTGGAGTTCGCGCCGGTACAGACGATCTTGCCCGACCGGAAGATCAGCGCGGCGGACTTCGGCGACTGGGTGCGGTAGACCAACCCGGGAAACTGCTCGGGATCGTAGTCGGCCCCGTCGAGGTCCATCGCCACGCTCTGGAGATCGAGTTCCTGGTCGATCCCCGTCGAGGCGACCACGTTTTCGATAGAGATCGTTGCTTTCGGATCGCGCATTCCTATCTGGGCTATCGGCGGTCCCATGTATAAATGTAAGTCAATCCGAAGGGCGTCAACGGTGGCTCACAGGGACGTCGACCCCGCCTACTCGCTGGTGAGCAGCATGACCGCGTTCGAGGCGGTGACGACCGCCCCGAGGGCCGAAATCCCGATCGGGACGCCCACGGCGATCGGGCTCGTCGAGATCGAGAGGAAGCCCAGAAAACAGACCACCAGCGCCCCGGCCTTCAGGAGCGCGAAGCCGACCGGTCCCGGCGACTCCGACAGCAGCGCGATCACCGCGGGGTTGGCCTCGACGACCTCCCGCCGCCGGACCGCGACCACGGTGGTCACGTAGTCGCCGACGCCGTAGAGCAACACGGCGACCAGCCACCACCGGAGTTCAGCCGTCGAGACGTCCATACCGCTTCCACGAGAAGGTCCCTTATCAGTACTCCCCGATTAGTCGTCGACAACGGCCGATTACTCCGAGAGGTTCGGCGTGGACCGACACGCTGATAGCCGCCATCCCGCAGTGTCGACTGTGTACTGTCTGGAGTTGGCCGGCGACGACGACGCCTTCGCCGCCTGCGAGGCCCGGTCGGCGGCCTCGGCACTCGATGTCGCCGCGCCGGGGGTGGCGACCGCCCGCGGGATCGACGCCGACCGGGTTCGAACGCTGGCCTACACCCACGCCGCCAGCGAACTGGTGGCCCGAACCGACGCCGACATCGCGGCCGCCGAAGCCGCCCTCCATGCGGCGGCGATCGATCGAGCGGGGTCGGTCGCCGTCCGGGCCCGTGACGTCCGGTCGACGACCAGCTGTTCCACCCAAACTGCCGAACGCCGGCTAGGGTCGGTGCTCGTCGACCGCGGCTTTTCGGTCGACCTCGATGACCCCGACCACGAACTCCGCGTGTTGTTTTCCGAAGGCGAGGTCGACGGCGAGCGGCGGGCCCGCTGTTTCATCGGCTGGCTCGCCGCCGAGAGCAGACGCGACTTCGGCGAGCGCCGGCCTACCGACCGACCCTTCTTCCAGCCCGGCAGCATGGCTCCTCTCGACGCCCGCGCGCTCGTCAATATCGCGGGCGCAGGCCCCGACACGCGGGTCGTCGACCCGATGTGCGGGACCGGCGGCCTGCTGCTGGAGGCTGGCCTCGTCGGGAGTGCGGTGATCGGCGTCGACGCCCAGTGGAAGATGACCCGCGGCAGTCGGGAGAACCTCGATGCGCTGCTCGATGAGGGGGGCGAGATCATCCACGGGGATGCGACTGCGCTGCCGCTGGCCGACGGGGCGGCTGACGCGGTTGTCTTCGATGCGCCCTACGGCCGCCAATCGAAGATCGCCCGCCACGACCTCGCCGAACTGGTCGGCGGGGCGCTGGCGGAGGCCCGCCGGATCGTCGACCGCGCGGTCGTGGTCGCGGATCGGTCGTGGGAAAAAGAGGCGAGCGAGGCGGGGTGGACGGTCGACCGGCGGTTCGAGCGCCGAGTCCACGGGACGCTCGTCCGGCACGTCCACGTGCTGTCGGGTTAAACCATATTGGCGACCGCCTGCCGCACCGACAACCCCTGGTCGACCACGTCACGGCGGTAGTGCATGTAGACGGCACCCAGCGGCGGCTGGATGATGTAGGCCAGCGCGATCGGCAGGACGGCCTCGGTGGGGAGGCTGTCGCTGGCGACGACGATGGCGACCGCAATCGAGAGGTTGCGCATGCTGGTGACGTACACCAGCGAGATGCCCAGCTCGGTCGACAACAGCAGCCGGCCGAGCCCCGCGCCCACAGCGAGAATTCCAGCGTAGAAGCCGAGCAGCGGGATGATGGTGGTCGCAGAGGTAACCGGGTCGCTGAGGATCGACGCCGAGCGCATCGTCATCGCGATGAAGACGATCAGCATCACCCCCAGCGAACTCAGCCCGCCGAAGACGGGTTTCAGCCGCTTGAGCCCGGCCATCTCGTATCGGCGGAGGAGCCACCACCGGGTGACCGTCCCGGCGGCCATCGGGGCGACGATCACGGTGGCGAGTTGTCGGTAGAGTGCGGTGGGTTCGAAGCCGACACTCCCCGGAATCAGCACCGAGAGGTACGCCGGGAGGATCGCAATCGCCGCCAGCAGGTTCACCGACATGGCGACCAGCGCCGACTCCAGATCCCCGCCGGCTAGCCCGGTCCAGGCGGCGGTCATCCCCGAGGCGGGGATCAGCGCGATGAAGTAGAGGCCGACGGTGTAGCCGACCGAGCCGGCGAAAAACAGTCGGGCGAGACCGACCGCCAACAGCGGCGCGAACACGAAGTTGAGCAGCAGGCTGAGCCCGACGACTTTCGCGTGGGTCCGCACGTGAAGGATCTCCCGAAGGTCGATGTTGATCATCATCGGGTAGATCATCAGGAACAACACCGGGACGACCGCCGACTGCAGCAGTCCCTTGGTCCCCGGTCCGGCGACCTGCCCGAAGGCGAGGCCACCGACCAACGAGGCGACCACGACGTAGATCAGGTTCTTTTTGAGGCCGATGAGGAACGACCGGATCATGCCCCGCTCCCCCCGGTCGACGGCGGTATCCGGCCGGCGTCGACCCGTGGCCGACTGCCGGCGGTCGGGGACGCGCCGGCGCGGGGGACTGACAACAGCATCGCAAGCGTCGACTGATCGGTGTGCATACCCAGTTAGTTGTGTCCGTATTATACAAAACTATCGGTCGGCGAAACGCGACAGTTGGTACGGAACCCGACTACTGCTGGTTTGATCCTCGAACCACCGGAGATCGACGATAGAGAATAGTATACTCCAGCCACAACCACCAACAACACACGGTGCAGTTCGGATCCCGCCCGTTTAAGCCGTCGGCTCGCCGACAGCGAGTAATGACGAATCAGGAACTCATCGACGCGTTGCGCGCGGCCGATGCGGTCCAGTACGGCGAGTTCGAACTCTCCCACGGCGGGACCAGCGACTACTACGTCGACAAGTACCTCTTCGAGACCGATCCCCACTGTCTGGCGTTGATCGCCGAGGCGTTCGCCGCGAAGATCACGGAGCCGAAGCTCGCGGGCGTCGCCCTCGGGGCGGTTCCGCTGGTTGCAGTCACCGCGACCGAGACCGACCGCCCGTACGTGATCGCCCGCAAGCAGGCCAAGGAGTACGGCACGGGCAACCGGATCGAGGGGCGATTGGACGACGGCGAAGAGGTCGTCATCCTCGAAGACATCGCCACCACGGGGAACTCCGCGATCGACGCGGCCGCGGCACTCCGGGAGGCCGGCGGGGAAGTCGACCGCGTGCTGGTGGTCGTCGACCGCGAGGAGGGGGCGGCCGAGAACCTCGCCGACCACGACCTCGAACTCGACGCGCTGGTGACCGCCAGCGAACTGCTGGCCGATCAGTAACACGGTCGTCCAGTCAACAGATCTGACTGTAACGTGCGCTAACGCTATTTTTATGATGACAAATGATGTAGGAGTGACACGCATGTCCAAAGACATCCTGATGATCGTCGGCGACTTCGGCGAGGACTACGAGATCATGGTACCGTACCAGGCCTTGGAGATGGTCGGCCACAGCGTCGACGCCGTCTGTCCGGAGAAGGAAGCCGGCGAGACCATCAAGACCGCGATCCACGACTTCCGGGGCGACCAGACCTACATGGAGTCCCGTGGCCACGACTTCGAGTTGACCGCGACGATGGCCGACGTCGATCCCACCGAGTACGACGCCCTCTGTGTGCCCGGCGGCCGTGCCCCCGAATACCTGCGTGGATACGATGCCGTCATTGAGGCGGTCCAACACTTCTTCGAGGCCGACAAGCCGGTCGCGTCGATCTGTCACGGCCCCCAGATCCTGGCCGCCGCGGGCGTGTTGGAAGGGTACGAACTGACCGCCTATCCGGCGGTTCGGGCCGAATGCGAGGCCGCGGGCTGTTCGTGGGTCGACGGCGTCGTCCGTGACCGGAACCTCGTGACCGGCCAAGCGTGGCCCGACCACCCCGAGTGGCTCGCCGCATTCCTCGATCTGCTGGGCGACGAGATCAGCCACGGCGAGGCCGCCGCGGCGGCCGATTGACTCAGGCGGGGTCGGCCTGCGAGGGGAAGCGGGATTCGGCGATAGCGAAGGTAAGCGTGCTCAACACGCCCATCAGCGTCCCGACGGTCAGTGCCACCGCCAAGTCGGTCAGCGAGAGGGTGACGATCCCGTCGATCGTCGGGAGGAAAAAGCCCGAGAGGCCATAGAGGACGATGGCGATGGCGACGACGTAGAAGGGGGCGTTGAGGTACCGCCAGCGGAACCGCCCGGCGAGATACTCGTCGGTGACCTGGCCGAGGCTGCTGGTGATGCCGGCGGCGGCGAACCACTGGACCGCGCCGTGGACGAACGCCGCGGCACCGGTGGCGATCTCGACGGGGGTGGCGGTAGTCGACTCGACGGTTTCGATCATCGCAACGCCCTGGACACCACCGACGATGATCAGCGCGAGAGCGACGACGTAGGTGATCAGCGTCGCCCGGCCGGCATACAGCCCGTTGCGGACCCGGTCGACGGTCGTGTCGACGGTCTCTTCGAGACCCAAGCCCCGGAACAGCGAGTAGAGGCCGACCAGCGCCGAGAGCAACCCGAGGACGACCGCGCCGGCGACGTCGAAGACGCCGGCGATGACGACCAGCGGGTAGATCAACAGGAGCACTCCGAGCGGGACCAACACGGTGCCGCGGGTCTCGGGGTCCGCGAGCACCTGCTTGATGGTGTAGTACACCGATTCGAGGTTCTGGGCCTGCCGGACCACGACCCGGCGGACGCCGTCGATCGGCATCCGCGATCGGATCACCGGCACCACGGATTCGTCCTGTGCGCCGTCGGTGATGATGATCGCCCGGACCTCCTCGCCGGTCTGGAGGCCGGCCAGCGTGGTGTCGATCTCCTCGCCGACCGTCCGGTTGGCCCGCACGTCGTTGCCCTCGACGCCGGTGACGACCGCGACCTCGACCTCCTCGTCGCCCTCCTCGCGGAGCGATTCGTAGGTCGAGAGCCCCTGAAACATCACGTTCACATCGGAGTCCTCGGGGTCGACCGTCGCTAAGGCGACCGCCGCCTCGCGGACGGCGTCGGCTCCGACCACCGGCGTCGACAGGCCGGTCTTCCGGCCCACGTCGTCGTCGAGGTCGACACAGAGGACGAGCAGCATTCAGGTGATGCTACGTGAGCGTTCCGTTAAGACTTTTCTGGGACTGTGGGTCGACAGCGAGTCCCACGCCGAGTGGCCGTTTCGGACGCTTTTTGTGGCCGCAGGCGGTATCATGCTCAACTGATGATCTCCAAAGGCTGCGAACAGTGCGCCAAAGGCGGGAAGATGGTGCTTTTCGTCTACGGCTACTGTGACCAGCGGGACTGTTTCTACTGCCCGCTGGGAGAAAACCGGAAGAACGTCACCGACGTCTACGCCAACGAGCGGAAAGTCGAAAACGACGAGGACGTTATCGAGGAGGCCCACCGGATGGACGCCCTCGGGACGTCGATCACCGGCGGCGAGCCACAGGAGGCGATGAACAAAACCTGTCGCTATCTCAGCCTCCTCAAAGACGAGTTCGGCGAGGACCACCATACGCACCTCTACACCGGGATTACGGGCGGCCGCGAGAACATGCGTCGACTCTCGGAGGCCGGTCTCGACGAGATCCGGTTCCATCCTCCCTACGAGCAGTGGGGCGAGTTGCACGGAACAGAGTGGGAAGAAATCCTCTATATCGCCCGCGAGGA
>JAWOEO010000339.1:0-16964 GCA_046482755.1 Halohasta sp.
GGTGAGGGCGGTCGACGCCGAGCCGGCGGCCGACCACCGCCGCTTCGGTGGGGAGCGCGATCGCTCGCCTGCAGGGTCGACCACCGACAGGGCCGAGGATCGCACGCTCTCGGTTCCGGTTGAGGAACTCGCGGGGCTGGCCGCCGAACTCCGGTCGCTGAAGGAGGCCGTCGAGTCGCTCGCCGAGCGCCGGCGGACCGCCGAGGCCACGACCGGGGGCTTCGAGTGGGTCGACGCCCCGCAACCGGCGGTGCCGATCGAGGCGCTTGCCGAGCGGATCGAGGCGCTGGAGGCCCGGGCGGTCGCCATCGAGTCGGCGCTCGATGCCGTTCGGCCGACGGACCTCGAAACGGCGGTCGACCGCCAGCAGGCCGCCTACGCCGAGCTCGAAGCCCGGCTCGAAGCCGACCTCGACGGGATCGAGGCGGTCTTCGAACAGCTGCTGTCGACGACCGACGAACTCGACGAACGGCTTGAGGCGGTCGAGGCAGCCCGCGAGGCAGCAATCGAACCGCTGCAGCGCCGGACCGCCGAGCAGGCCGCGCTGGTCGGCCTCACGCGGGAAGCTCTCTGCCACGGCGTCTCGACGGCCGACTGCGACCACTGCGGGCAGTCGGTCGACATCGGCCTCCTGGAGGAGCCGTACTGTCCCGGCTGTGACCGCCGGTTTACCGCGGTCGACGCCGGCGGCTGGCTGCCGTTTTCGAGTGCGACACTTCGGACCGCGGGCCGGCACGCCCTCGGTCGCGTGCTGGGTGTCGACGCCGAGTCGGCCCAGCGGTGATTCCCGGCTCCGTTAGGCTTTAGCGGGCGGGCGGCAAACCCCGGGTAATGACTGCGCAGGCCGTCGAACCGACCGAACACGCGGTCGTCATCGGGCTGGAGGTCCACGTCCAGCTCGAAACGTCGACCAAGATCTTCTGTGGCTGTTCGACCACCGCCGCCGACGACGAGGAGCCCAACGCCCGGACCTGCCCGGTCTGTCTGGGACTCCCCGGCGCACTGCCCGTGCTCAACGAAGGAGCCGTGGAGGCGGCGGTCAAGATCGGCAAGGCACTGGAGGCCGACATCCCCGAACGGACCACCTTCCACCGGAAGAACTACTACTACCCCGATCTCCCGAAGAACTTCCAGCTCACCCAGTACGACGCCCCGATCTGCCAGCAGGGAAGCCTCGAAATCAGCGTCGAGGGCGACCGTCGAGAGATCGGTATCACCCGAGCTCACCTCGAAGAGGACCCCGGCAGCCTCCAGCACAAGGGCGGCAGTATCGACACCGCCGAGGCGACGTTGATCAACTACAACCGGGCCGGAACCCCGCTGGTGGAGATCGTCACCGAGCCGGACTTCCGCTCCCCGCAGGAGACCCGAGCGTTCCTCGCCAAACTCGAAGGCGTCCTCGAATACCTCGGCGTCTTCGATTCGACCCGCGACGGCAGCCTCCGGGTCGACGCCAACATCTCGCTGGTCGATAGCGAGGCCGTCGACGACGATGGCTCGATCCCCGACGACGTGCTGGCCGACGCCAACCGTACGGAGGTCAAGAACATTTCGAGCCACAAAGGAGCCGAGAAAGCACTCGCCTACGAGGTCACCCGACAGAAGAACGCGGTCCGCCGTGGCCGCGCGATCGAGACCGAGACCCGCCACTGGGACGAATCGAGGGGGATCACCGTCTCGATGCGCTCGAAGGAGTCCGAAGCCGACTACCGGTACTTCCGGGAGGCCGACCTCCCGCCGCTCGAAGTCGCCCACTGGAAGGAGGAGATTCCGATCCCCGAACTGCCGGATGCCCGCCGCGAGCGGTTCGAAAGCGAGTACGGCCTCGGCAGCGAAGCAGCGTCAAAACTCACCTCCACGAAGGCGGTCGCCGACTTTTTCGAATCCGTTGCCGAGAGCTTCGACGCCGATCTGGCGGCGACGTGGGTCGCCGACAACCTGCTGGGCGAACTGAACTATCGGGACATGGAGATCACGGACGTAGAGGACCGCCTCGGCGAATTTACCCGCCTGATCGAGTTGGTCGACGGCGACGAACTCACTGTCAAGAACGCCGAGGAGATCGTGCTCCGAGCGATGCTCGACGAGGGCGACGATCCGGAGACGATCATCGACCGCGAGGGACTCGGGAAGGCCGACGACGATGCCATCGAGGGCTTCGTCGCCGAGGCGATCGAAGAGAACCCCGAGGCCGTCGAGGACTATCACAACGGCGAGGGGGGCGCGCTGAACTTCCTCGTCGGCCAGGTGATGCAGAAATCACAGGGGTCGGCCGATCCGGGTAGTGTGAACGAACTCCTTCGGTCGGAGTTGGCGGACTGAAAAGCCGTTCGGCCCACAGGTCGTGGAGTCCGTTTTCAGTCTTCCTCGAAGAGGAACTGTTGGTACTCCGCCTCGGAATCGCGGAACAGGCGCTCGGTTCCGTCGTGATCGCTCACGGTTCCAGCGTCGACCTCGTGGATTTCCTCGACAACTGTTGGGTCGACCTTCTGTGTAACTTCGAACGTTTCGATTGGCCGGAGCAACCCCCAGATCGCGCCGACCGAATGGACGAAGACTGCAAGCGGCGTCAACAGCAGCAGGATCGGCCAGAGAATCGGATGTTTCCGGTAGCCGACGATGCCTGCCGCAGTGTAGACGAACAACATCGTCAGCAGTGCCACCGAGATCGTCCCGTAGAGTTCCATCGACGGTGCGGTACCCGGAAACAGGTACGCTGCGAGAACGAACACCGGCACGAACGGCGAAAACGACCATGCGATGATCCGCGTCAAGTACAGCGGCCGGTAGGCGAGAGGTAACAGTCCGCCGTCGCGCAGCGTGCCCGAAATCCAACGGCGGCGCTGTTTGATCAGGGACCGCACCGACGGTGGAGCCTGATTGCGGAATCGGGCGTCGACGAGCCGGTAGGTGAGATCCCGCGTCTCGGCAGCCCGCCAAATGAAGTTGGTGTCCTCGGTGATCGTCGCCACGTCCCACGTAATCTCGTCTTCGATCTCGTGGCGGATCGCCACGCCGCCGCCCCACGCATACAGCGGGTACGATAGGCGGTGAAAGCCGAGCTGTTCGAACTGGTAGCCGACCCGAAATATCTCACAGAGGTAGGCCAGCCGCGAGCCGGTGTAGATCGGTTTTTCACTAAACTGGACGATATCGGCGTCAGGCAGACCGTTGAAGCCAGCCATCAGGGAATCCTCGTCGAGATACAGCACGTACTCCCGATCGCAGGGGACGTTTTGCCGGGCCCATTCGACTGCCCGGCCCTTGTTCGTCGCCGCGCAGTCGAACTCCTCGTGGACGCAATGGACGGTCGCGCCCTCGATGCTGATATCCCGCTCGGCGATCACCTGAATATCATCGATTTCCTCAGGAACGGCGTTCACTGTCGCTTGAACGACGGTTTCGGCGTCGACGGTGAGAATCCGGACTTGAATGTCCGAAAACCCCCAGTCCGAATCGGCGGTAGCGCGGTTCCAGCCGCGTGATAGCACGAACACCTCGAACAGCCACCAGAACGCCGAAAAGGCGTACAACACCAGCGCAACCCACAGGAGCACGACGATGCTCCCGACGACTGGGTTGGCAGTGAAATAATTGATCACAAAGACGGACTGTGACAGGCACTATTAGGTATTGATATTATCCGTCTCCCGTGGCGAAATGACAACGCCTGTTTCGATACGGGCGATCAGTCGTCGGTCGACGCCACCATCGTTTCCTCACGGTCGACGACGCCACCTTTCCACGTCCCGAGTCGGAACCAGAGGACGGCGACGACGAAAGAGGCGAACGCGCCGACGGCGTAGGCCCACCACAGTCCCCTCACACCCCAGTCGAGGGCTGCGACCGTGAGACCGCCGGGAAGCCTATAGCTCCACGCGAACGCCAGCAGAAGCGCGACCGGGACCCGGAAGATCCACCGCGAGAGGAACGACAGGACCATGGCGACTTTCGTCACGCCAGCACCCCTGAAACCACCCTGGATCACCATCACGCCGCCGAAGAAGGCCCAGAAGGGCGCGATGATCCGCAGGAAGACGATCCCCTCGTCGATCACCGCTGGCTCGTCGATGAACACGCCGATCGCGGCCGCCGGGAACGCGACGACGAGCCCCGCCGCCGCGAACAGCACCGCCATCGTCGCGGCGGTCGCCTTCCAGACCACCTCCGCGGCGCGGGCGGGCGTCTTTGCGCCAAGGTTCTGGCCGACGCCGGTCGCGGTCGCCTGTCCGATAGCCCCCGCGACGGTCCACGAAACCGACATCAGCCGGAGGCCGATCCCGTAGGCCGCGATGGCGGCGACGCTGAACTGGGCGACGAAGGCGGCCATCACGACCGACGAAAAGCTCCGGGCCCAGCCGTCTATCGTCGCGGGCATCCCGATGTCGACCAGCCGGCGCTGGAGTCCCCAGTCGGGCCGGAGATCGGCCAGTCGGAGCCGAACACCGTAGCCGCCGGTCAGAAGGATCCAGACGCCGGCGACGACGGCCGCACCCCGAGCAATGAAGGTCGCTATCGCCGCTCCCTGGGTTCCGAGCGCCGGAACCGGCCCCCAGCCGAGGATGAAGATCGGGTCGATGACGACGTTCAGCCCCGCCGACAACAGCATGAGCCACATCGCGGTTTTGGTGTCGCCCGCCCCCTGCAGGGCGGCTCGAAACGCGAAAAACAGGAAGATCAGCGGCAGGGTGAGGAAGATGATCTCGATGTAGGCCAGCGCCTCGGTGTAGACCTGTCCCTCCGCGCCGATGGTCGACAGCAGCGGCTTGCGGACCGCGAGGCCGACGGCCGCCAGTGCAGTCCCAACCGCTGTCGTCAACAGCGCCGACTGGCCGACGACGCGGTCGGCTCTCCGACGGTCGCCCGCGCCGATGTGCTGGGAGACCAAGGCGATGGTTGCCGCCGTGATCCCCATTGCCGTCGAGACGAACATCCACGAGAGCGGAAACATCAGCGAGACGGCCGCGACGGCCTCACCGCTGACGCGGCCGACCCAGAACATATCCGCGAGATTGTAGAAGGTTTGGAGCAGATTGCCGAGGACGAGCGGCCACGCCAGCGAGAACAGCCGCGGGGTGATCCGGCCCGTCGTCATGTCGACCGGCGAGCTCTTGCTCACAGTGGCGACCTCGGTTGCAGTAGCGGGGTAGGCGTCATATAACTAATACTGATACTCCTCAACGGGGGTGGGCGATGTCTTCGACGGTCAACAGGCGCGTCTCGGGGTCGACCGCCGCATCGAGGGTGACACTAGCGACCCGGTCGACTGCCAGCGGGCGGGCCTCGCCGAGCCGCTCGGCCAGCGGATCGAACCCGTCGACGAGTTTGCAGAGCCAGTTCAGGACTTGGGGAAAATGCGGCTGGTCGGGGCCGTAGACCGCACCGGGCCGCAACACCACCGTCTCCATGTTGAGGTTCTCGATGGCGCGTTCGGCCCGGCGTTTCGACTGGAGATACGCCCGGCGGGCGGTGGGGTAGTTGGCGGCCGACGAGAGGAAGACGAAGGTGTCGACACCCGCGCGTTCGGCTTCGAGGGCGGTAATGATCGCCGAATCGCCGTTGAGCCGCTCGAAGGTGACACCCTCCTGTGGGTGCTCGTGGGCGATGCCGACCGAATGAACGACGGCGTCGACCCCCCGCAAGCGGTCGCGCCACGTATGCGGCGAAAAGAGGTCGGCGCTGGTCCACTCGACATCGTCGACCCAGCGGCCGGAGGCGTCATCGGGGCGACCGCTCCGGGAGACGCTCCGGACCTCGTGGCCCGCCGCGATCGCCCGCCGACAGATCGCTCGGCCGATGAATCCGCTGCCGCCGACGACGAGAAGCCGTGTCATGGCTGTGGGTAGGGGCGGTAGGTACGTGGGAGTTGTGGTCGACCGAACGTACAAACCCGTTAGTCATCGCCTACTCGCCGGACGGCGAGTGGACGCTCAGATCCGGTCGACGGTCGTCTTCGGTTCGTCGGCTGCCTCGGTGGCGTCGACAGCATCGGAATCGGCAGCGTCGGTCGACTCCGCGTCGCTCTTCGCGGCACAGTCGGCTTTGATCGCCGCGCGAATCGCCACAGCCAGCAGGACGAGCCCCTCGATGCGGGCGGCGGTGACGACCCACGGCTTTGGTGTCGGGGGCTCGCCATCGTATTCGTAGCTGAGATCGGTCAGCACACGCATGAATCGGTCCGGATACAGGGCTTCGAGGAGTCCGAAGCTCCCGACGAGGAGTTTCAGCATACGACCTCTTGGCCGGCGGCGTGGAAAAAGACGGGGGATCGGTCCAGGGGCCCCGTGGCGGCGCGAAAGGTTTAGGCCACGAAACGGCGTAGGGCGGCCCAATGAGTCGTGGGCCTGCACTGATCATTACCGAAAAGGACAACGCCGCCCGGCGGATCGCCGAGATCCTCAGCGGCGGGACCGCCGACGCCGAACGGGAACGCGGCGTCAACGTCTACAAGTGGGGCGGTAAACGCTGTATCGGCCTCTCTGGGCACGTCGTCGGGGTTGATTTCCCCAGCGAGTACAACGACTGGCGGGACGTCGAGCCGGTCGAGCTGATCGACGCCCCCATCGAGAAACAACCCACCCAAGAGAACATCGTCGCAGCGGTCCGGACCCTCGCCCGCCACGCCTCCAACGTCACGATCGCCACCGACTACGATCGGGAGGGCGAACTCATCGGCAAGGAAGCCTACGAGTTGGTCCGCGAGGTCAACGAGGACGTCGACATGGACCGCGTGCGCTTCTCGTCGATCACCGACCGGGAGGTGCAGGAAGCCTTCGACAACCCCGACGAGCTCGATTTCGATCTCGCCGCCGCGGGCGAGGCCCGACAGGTGATCGACCTCATCTGGGGGGCGGCGCTCACCCGATTCCTCTCGCTGTCGGCTCGCCAACTCGGTGACGACTTTATTTCGGTGGGCCGGGTGCAGGGACCGACGCTGAAACTGATCGTCGACCGCGAACGCGAGATCGACGCCTTCGATCCCGAAGAGTACTGGGAGCTGTTCGCCGACCTCGAAAAGGCCGACAAGGGCGGGTTCGAGGCCCAGTACTTCTACCGCGACGAGGACGGCAACGAGGCCGAGCGCGTCTGGGACGGCGACCGCGCGGAGGCCGTCTACGAGGTACTCTCCGGGACCGACGCGGCCAGTGTCGACTCGGTGAACCGCCGGACTCGGACCGACAAACCGCCCGCGCCGTTCAACACCACCCAGTTCATCCGCGCCGCCAGTTCGCTGAACTACTCGGCCCAGCGGGCGATGAGCATGGCCGAGGACCTCTACACCGCGGGGTACATCACCTATCCCCGAACGGACAACACGGTGTATCCGGAGGATCTCGACCCCGAGGAGCTGCTCGAAGCCTTCCTGGATGACCGAACCTTCGGCGAGGACGCCGAATCACTCCTCGAAGCCGACGAGATCGAGCCGACCGCTGGCGACGAGGAGACCACCGACCACCCGCCGATCCATCCGACCGGCGAGCGACCGGCTCGAAGCGACCTCTCGGAGGACGAATGGGAGATCTACGAACTCGTCGTCCGCCGCTTCTTTGCGACGGTCGCCGACGATGCAACGTGGGAACACCTCAAGGTGGTCTCCGAGGTCGACGCAGCCGACACGGATGTCGACGAACTCCGGCTGAAAGCCAACGGCAAGCGGCTGGTAGAAGCGGGCTACCACGCGGTCTACCCCTACTTCAGCCAGCAGGAAACCCACGTGCCAGACGTCGAGGAGGGTGAATCCTTGACGATCACCGAAACGCGGATCGAAGACAAACAGACCCAGCCGCCGCGGCGCTACGGCCAATCGCGGCTGATCGAGACGATGGAGAAGATGGGGATCGGAACGAAAAGTACGAGACATCATACTATTGAAAAATTATATGATAGAGGGTATATCGAGAGCGACCCGCCGCGGCCGACGATGCTCGCCCGCGCCGTGGTCGAGGCCGCCGAGGAGTACGCCGACCAGATCGTCAGCGAGGAGATGACCGCCCAGCTGGAGGCGGATATGCAGGCGATCGCCGCGGGCGAGACGGCCTACAGCGAGGTGACCGCGGAGTCCAAAGAGATGCTCGAACGGGTGTTCGACGAACTCACCGACTCACGGGAGGACGTGGGCGACCACATCCAGAAATCCCTCAAAGCGGACAAAACACTCGGTCCCTGTCCGGAGTGTGGCGACGACCTGCTGGTTCGGAAGAGTCGACACGGCTCGTACTTCGTGGGGTGTAACGGCTACCCCGACTGTACCTACACCCTCCCGCTACCCTCTACCGGCAAACCCCTGATCCTCGACGAGACCTGCGAGGACCACGGGCTGCGCGAGGTGAAGATGCTTGCAGGGCGCAAAACGTTCACCCACGGCTGTCCGCAGTGCAAGGCCGACGAGGCCGACGAGGAGGAGGACCTGGTCATCGGTGACTGTCCCGACTGTGGCGAGGACCACGACGGCGAACTGGCAATCAAACGGCTCCGCAACGGCTCGCGGCTGGTCGGCTGTACCCGGTATCCCGACTGTGAGTACTCGCTACCGCTGCCGCGCCGGGGCGAGATCGAGGTCACCGACGAGCACTGCGAGGAACACGACCTGCCCGAACTCGTCATCGACAACGGCGGCGACGAGCCGTGGGAACTCGGCTGTCCGATCTGTAACTACCGCGAGTACCAGGCCGAACAGAACGGCTCGGAGCTCGAAACCGTCTCCGGTATCGGCGAGAAGACCGCCGACAAACTGCAAACCGCGGGCGTCGACGACGTCGCGTCGCTCAAGGAGGCCGATCCCGACGCGCTGGCCGAGGAAGTAGACGGCGTCGGCCCCGATACGGTTCGGAACTGGCAGGCCGACGCCGACTGATCGGGTAGGCGACATCTAACCGGCCGTAGTCACTGCCTAGGGCTCGTATTCGTGGGCGCGCAGTTCGTCGACCGTGACCTCGTCGAGGACGCCCTCGCTGGTGGCGTCGAGGACCACCGGCGGGGCGCAGTCGGCCGCACGGGCTTCGAGCCAGCGCGGCAGACAGACACACCAGCTGTCGCCCGGATGGAGCCCCGGAAAATCGTACGCCGGTCGTGGCGTGATCAGATCGTTGCCCTGCTCGCGGCTGTATTCGAGGAACTCCTGTGTCATCACCGCACAGACCTCGTGTCGACCGGGGTCGCGATCGAGGTGTCGGCAGTGCCCGTCGCGCAGAAATCCGGTTTCGGGCGCGGTGCTACAGGAATCGAGCGGCTCGCCGAGGACGTTTCGCTCGTCGGTAGCCATACGTCGACAACCATCGAGAAAGGTATAGCTGTTGGGCTCCCGACAGCGCGGGGGGCTGATGCCCGGGATTCGTCCGCCTGTGGGGTGCCGCTTGCAGCCGTGGTCGCCCGGCGACGGACCGGCCCGCACCCCCCAGTACGGGTCGGTTGTCGCCAAGGGACCTAGCGTGGTCGAGCAGGATGGAAGGTGTTGCCGCAACCGCGCTCCCACGTGCCGTCCCCCAACGGCGACGTGGCGGACAGCCGTTCCCCCAAACGGCGTCTATGGCCCGGTTCCGGTACAGTCCCCGCCGACCGACGGCACGGGCCTGCCACCGACGTACTGCTGCCACAGTCGACCGCAGACCCCGGATGAGTAAAGCCATTACTGCTATCAATAATGAGTCAACGGATAGGCAGATCTATGCATCTAGAGGCGGCGGCTCTTCGAAGATCATCGTCAACACCGTCTCGAGGGCCCCCCGGAGGTGGTAGGTGAACGTCGGTTGGGAGATGCCGAGAGACTGACCGATCTCGGTTCCGGTGCTGCCACGCGGCGAGTCGAAGTAGCGGGCGAAGTAGGCCGTCCGGAGCGTCTCCTGTTGGCGTTGGGTGAGCCGATCGAACAGTTCCATTCGGAACGTTTCCCGCGTCCGGACGCCCCGGTCGGCATCCTGCCGGGAGACGACGGTCGTCGACGGATACGCCGCCCGTAGTCGGTCGACGAACGCCCGCAGATCGGTCGTCTGTGACAGCATCGCCACGACGCGCTGGCGGTCGCCGTCGGTGTCGATCGCCGTCGGGAGCGCCCCGCAGTCGACCAACGTGGCCGCGAGGACGGGCCCCGACACCGCCAGTTCGAACAGCGCGGTTCCGTCCTGCTCGGTAACAACTCGCAGGCCCTCGATGCCGGAGATGTCGGTCCCAGCCGTCTCGACGGCGGCGGTCGGAATCTCGGTAATCGAGAGATACAGCAGCGAGTGGTCGCCGCTTTGGGGGACGTACGCCTCGAAGTCGACCGGCGAGCCGAGCCGTGTCGACAACCGGTGTAACACGTCGTCGGTGTCGGTGAGTTCGAGTTCCACCTCGGTCCCACGATCGGTCAGCAGGCCGCGTCTGGTCTCGGTGCTGGCGATAGCGTAGGCGATGATCCGGCCGAACTCGGCGAGGATCGTCTCAGTGTACTCGTCGAAGGCCCCCGACGTGTCGGCGTACACCGACAGGGCGCCGTAGCTGATCTCGTTGTGGGTCAGCGGGACGCTCAGTACCGACTGGCAGCCGCGGGACAACGCCTCCTTGCGCCACGGGGCGGCCTGCCAGTCGCGGGCGATCCGGTCGACCGAAACCGGGCGGCTCGTCGTCAGCACGCGACAGGTCGGCTCGTCGACCGAGCCACAGCCCGCCTCGCCGATGCGGTCGACGAGCCAGTCGAGATACCCCTCGTCGATGCCCGACGAGGCTCGGAGCGCGACCGTGTCGGTTCGGCACTCGGCCGCTCCGATCCACGCGAAGCGGTAGCGGTCGAACCCGGTCAGGGCCGAACAGACCGTCGACTCGATCTCCTCGCGGGTCGACGCATCGAACAGTCGGTCGCCGAGGGCCTCGACCAAGGCATTGGTGTGGGCCAGCGTCTCCAGTTCGGCGGTCCGTTCGGCCAGCGTCCGCTGGTGGGCCTCCGACCGCCGCTCGGAGGCAAGCCGGGTGAACGCCGCCGCGAGCGTCGCCCCCAGTAGCTCCGCGACGGTCAGCGTCTGGTCGCTTGTGGCCCCGATTTCGGTGTCGCCGACGAACAGGACCCCGTGTTCGTCGATCGGGACGAACATCGCCCGGCGGTAGGGTGTCTCGGGGTTGTACGCCTCGGGGAGGTCGCTCATATCCTCGGTGGCGATCGGTTCGGACTCGAAGAAGGCCCGGCCGGCGATGCTGGACTCGCTGGCACTGATCGGTAGGGGGGCGGGAAGCCGTGCCTCGGCCGAGGGGGTGTAGGCCAGCGGGCGAAAGACGTTCCGTTCGTCGTCGTAGCTGAGGACGATCGCGTCCTCGAAGCCGAGCACCGAGCCAGCCGCCTCGACGCCGATGGCGGCGATCTCCTCGGTCGACCGGGCCGATAGCAACGCGTGGGCCGCGTCGTACAGTGCGGTGAACGTCGCCTCGGTCCGCTTGCGGTAGCTCAGATCACGGACGACGCCGACAGTACCCTGCTCGCCGTCGGCGAGTTCGATCGGCGTCATCCATGTCTCGACCGGCACCCGGTCGCCCGAGCCCGTGGTGAGTTCCCCCAAGAGGATCGCCGCCTCGTCGTCGCCGTCGAACAGTTTCGTCCGCCGCTCGCGTGCGGTCTCCATGTCGACCCCGTCGGTGACGAGCGCGGCGTTAACTCCCAGCAGTTCGGCCTCGCTGTAGTCGACCAGTTCGGTAAACGCCCGGTTGACGAAGACGAAATCCATGGTCGAATCGAGGAGACAGACGCCGTCTTGGACCGACTCGATGATCGTTTTGTACTGTTCGAGTTCGCGCTCGCGCCGTTTTTCGGCGGTGATCTCCCGGAAGAACACCGACACCCCGCTGTCGGAGGGATAGAGCCGGGCGCGGTACCACGCATCGGTCGGCTCCGGGAGGTAGGTCTCGACCGTCTTCGGCTCCTGGGTATCGAGGACGTCCCGGAGGTCGGCGTCGTACTGCGCAAGAAACGGGTGGAGATCGGACAGCCGGTGGCCGATGACGTCCTCGCTGGGATACCGATCAGTATCGATGGCCCGCTTGCTGAAGTAAGTGAATCGGAGGTCGGTGTCGAAGGCTAGAAAGCCGTCGGTCATCCGGTCGAGGACGGTTTCGAGGGTGGTTTCGAGTTCCACCTCCGCCGAGACGTCCTCGAGGGTGACGACGACACCGTCGGCCGTCTCGCCGTCGGCCAGCGGCGAGGCGCTGATCGAGAGCCACCGCCGGTCGCCGTCGGCGGGAACGCTCACGAGTTCGTCGACCACCGGGTCGCCCGACGCGAGGACGCGGGCGACCGGCCGGTCGGAGGGCGGTACCGCCTCGTTGCTGACGGTCCGCATATCCAACGACTCGCAGGTGCCGCCGATCGCGTCGGTCGCCGGAAGCCCCAAAAGCCGCTCGGCGGCGGGGTTGAGCCGGGTGATCAGCCCCTCGCTGTCGAAGACGAGAATGCCCGCGTTGCTCCGGTCGACGATCTCCGCCGAACTCGTCTCGGCGCTCGGTGCGCCCCGCTCGAGGACCGACCGAATCCGGTGGACCACCAGCCCGGCCTGTTGGGCTGACTCGGCTTTGTGAACGTACTCCGTGTGCCGGTCGAAGCCGTCGACGACGCGGTCGGCGGGCTCGTCGGTGAACCAGACGACCGGCACCGACGGGCTCGCCGAGCGGGCGGCCTCGACGACCGAGGCGGTCCCGCCGTCGGGCAGTCGGTCGACCACCAGACAGTCGACGGCGTCGGTTTCGATGGCCGCCAGCGCCGCGGATGCGGATGCGAGATGCGAAACCGACAGCTCCGGGCCGGCGGTTTCGAGCGCCGAGATCACCGCCGAGGCGGTCCGGGTGTCGGGGGCGACATAGCGAACCTGAACCTGTGGCATGTCGATTTGCTTCCCTAGGCGAGGCAGTCGTATATCCATTGCGACAGTACGGGCCGGCTGTAACTCACGAACACCCGACAGATCGGCCACCGCACCCTTTTTATTATCACACGAGACAACTCAAGCCACGATGAGCATGCGCCCGTGGACGGAGTGGGACCACGTCCTCAAGATCGACCCCGACAAGCCGCTGGTCGACGGCGAGACCTTCGAAGACGTCTGTGAGACCGGCACCGACGCCATCGAGATCGGCGGCACCCTCGGGATGACCGAAGACAAGATGCAGCGCGTCGTCGACGCCTGCGCCGAGTACGACGTGCCGCTGTATCAGGAGCCGTCGAACCCGTCGGTCGTCATCGACTCGCCCGCGCTGGAGGGCTACCTGATTCCGACAGTGTTCAACTCCGCCGATCCGTTCTGGATCGTCGGCGCACACAAGGAGTGGGTCCGGATCGAAAACGGCCTCGACTGGGACCGGACGACCACGGAGGCCTACATCGTGCTGAACCCCGAGGCCTCCGTGGCCGAATACACCGACGCCGACTGCGACCAGTCGGCCGACGACGTGGCTTCGTATGCGCGGATCGCCGAGAAGATGTTCGGCCAGGAGATCATCTACCTCGAATACTCGGGGACCTTCGGCGATCCCGAGATCGTGGGCGCGGCCGGCGAGGCCCTCGACGACGCGACGCTGTTCTACGGCGGCGGCGTCCACGACTACGACGACGCCTACGAGATGGGCCAACACGCCGACGTGGTCGTCGTCGGCGATCTGCTGCACTCGGAGGGGTGTGAGGCGGTCAGCGAGACGGTCGACGGCGTCAAGGACGCCCACACGGCGAGCGCGCCGACGAAATAGGTCCGTCCACGAGGGTTAGCTGTTCTTCCGGAGTGGCTGTCGACGGCCGTAGGTCCCGGTTCGCCAGAGCCACTCGACGGGTCCAAACTTGAAGTAGCGCATCCAGAGCACCGAGAGGACGATCTGGACCGCCCAGATGCCGACGACGACCCCCAGTAGTTCGACCCGACTCAGGCGGCCGAACAGCCCCAGCCCGTGGCCGTAGAAGATCGAGGTCGCAAGGACGGTCTGCAGCAGGTAGTTGCTGAGGGCGGTCCGGCCCACTGCCGACAGCGCGGTGATGACCGGCCCCTCCGTGCGCCACCGGCAGTAGAGCATCACCGCCGCGATGTAGGCGGCCGCCAGCAGGAGGCTCCCCCAGTAGTTGAACTGGCTGGCGAAGTAGGCCGCCTCCGGACCCGTCCAGTCGACCGACTCGATGTACCAGACGCCGGTCCCGATCAGCGCCAGCCCGCCGAGACCGCCGCCGATCAGCAGTCGCCGGTAGAACGCCGTCGACCGGGTGTTCGAGAGGACGCCGGATGTGAACAGGCCCATGCCGACGAGCATCAGCCCGCCGATCCGCCACCCGGTGCCGGCGATGAAGCTCCCGGTCTGGAGCAGCCGCGCCGTCGGCGCGCGGTGGTCGAACTGGGCGAGCCAGCCGCTCCGGTAGGTCTCGATCTCCGAGGCGAGGGTCGACGCCGAGGGAGTCCAGCCGGGAACCGCCGCCCCCGGATCCATCGAAATCCCTTGGAGGACCGCCAGCAGCGTCGGTACCGCCACCAACAGCAGCCCGGTCCGGAGCTGTGCGGCGGGCTCCCAATCGCGGGCCGACACGACCAGCAGTCCACACACTGCGTAGGGAACGAGGATGTCGCCGTACCACAGCAGGTAGGCGTGGGCAAGGCCGATCACGAGCAGGATCGCTGTCCGCCGATAGTGGAGCCCCAGCACCTCGCTGTCGTCCTTGTTGCGGGTAAACAGCACGATCCCCGCGCCGAACAGCAGCGTAAACAGTGTGATGAACTTCTCTTTGGCGAAGACGTGGCCGACCAGCCACGCGAGGTAGTTTATCCCGGTGAAATCGCCGTACACCGTCGGGTTCTGTAACACCGCAAACGGCATCCCGAACACCCGAATGTTGATGACGAGGATCCCCAGCAACGCGAACCCCCGCAACACGTCGAGGCTGACGATCCGCTCGCCGGGCGGCGTCGGACCCGATCCCGAATCCATTGGCCGAGTATCCGTTCCGACGAACAAAAAGCCCCCCATCACGCCCCACCGACCCACACCCGGCGACACGGCGGGGACAACGCGACAGATCCAACAGCCGGATACGACGGGTCGACGACCGGTCGACGATAAATACGAAATAGTCCGATGATTGTTCTTACCCGTCCATTTTGCTTATAAAACTACAAACCGCCTGCGAGCGAACGCCGAACTGGTGGAAACACAATGCCAATAGAAGACCTCGCACGCAGTGACGTCGTAACCGCAACGGAAGACACGGCCGTCTCGGAACTCGGCCGAACAATGGCCGAGGAGACCGTCGGCAGCGTCGTGATCGTCGACGAGGAGACGCCGGTGGGGATCGTCACCGACCGGGATCTCGCCCTGCGGTGTGTCGCCGGCGAGAGCGATCTCGGCGACCAGACGGCCGAGAACGTGATGACCGAGGATCTCGCGACCATCGAACAGGGGGCCGGGTTCTACGAGGCCGTCGGCCTGATGCGGGACCACGGGATCCGGCGGCTCCCAGTCACCGACGAGAACGGCGGAATCGCCGGTATTCTGACGACCGACGATCTGACGACACTGCTGGCCGACGAACAGCAGGGTCTGTCGGAGGTCATCGAGGCCCAGCGACCGCCCTACGACGAATGAACTACAAGGAGTTCATGGGACAAGCCCAACATCGGCTCGAACTCGACGAACTCGGCCCGGCAGTGCGGGCGACGCGGGCGGTGCTGACGACCCTCGGCGAGCGCATCGACCCCGGCGAGGCCACCGACCTCGCCTCGCCGCTGCCGATGGAGGTCGACCGGTATCTGATCGAGGCCGCCGAACGGGCCGGTGGTGAGAAGTTCACCTACAGCGAGTTCGTCGACCGGGTGAGCGAGCGGGCCGGCGTCGACGGCGCCGATGCCAACTACTACGCCGAGACGGTCGTCGGGCTCGTGAGCGAGGTGGTCCCGCCGGGGAACATCGAAAAGGTCCGGAACCAACTCCCCGAGGGGTTCGCGTCGCTGTTCCAGTTCGTCGACGAGCCCCATCCGCTGGCCCGCGGGGAGTAAGCCGCCGGGCCAAACCGGCCGAGTTTAATGCGTGTGGCCGAAAGCCCCGCGTATGCAGGACCGAACGTACACTGCGGACGCCGAGCCCGGCGAGACCGTCACGGTCGCCGGCTGGGTCCACGAGATCCGCGACCTCGGTGGCATCGCCTTTCTTATCCTTCGGGACACGACCGGCAAGCTCCAGATCAAATTCGAGAAAGACGAGATGGACGACGACCTCGTCGAGACCGGCCTCGGGGCGGCCCGCGAGAGCGTGCTCACCGTCACCGGCGACGTCGACGAGGAACCCCGCGCCCCCACGGGCGTCGAACTCACCCCCGACTCGGTCGAAGTGGTGGCCGAAGCCGACACCGAGCTTCCGCTCGATCCCTCCGGCAAGGTCGACGCCGAACTCTCCACCCGTCTGGACAACCGCACCCTCGACCTGCGGAAGGACGAAGTGCAGGCGATCTTTGCGATCCGCGCCGAGATCCAGCGGGCGGCCCGCGAGGCGTTCCGCGACCACCACGCCACGGAGATCAACACCCCGAAGATCGTCGCCACAGGGACAGAAGGAGGGACCGAGCTGTTCCCGATCACCTACTTCGGCGAGGAAGCCTTCATGAACCAGAGCCCACAGCTGTTCAAACAGCTGCTGGCCGGTTCGAACCTCGAACGCGTCTTCGAGATCGGCCCGATCTTCCGCGCCGAGGAGCACAACACCCCGCGGCACCTCAACGAGGCGACCTCGATCGACTTCGAGGGTGCCTTCTGCGACCACCACGAGGCGATGGACGTCGCCGAGGCGGTCGTCACGGCGGCCTACGAAGCCGTCGAGGAGAACTGTCAGGACGAACTCGACGCCCTCGGCCTCGCCGAGGGCGATCTCGCCTTCGGTCGGGAGGTCGTCGCCCCATAGGAGCTGCTCGTCGAGTTCGCCGGTGGCGTTGATGCGCTCGATGGCCTCCTCGTAGCTGAGTCGGGGGAAGTCGCCGGTCGGCGCTTCGA
>JAWOEO010000342.1:0-3119 GCA_046482755.1 Halohasta sp.
ATCGAGGTCGACGAACCCGTACCGTGGGACGACGCGATCGTCTTCAAACCGACCGACGAACTGGGGTATCTCTGGTATTTCCCCCGCACCCCGACCCAGATCAACGTCGGCGTCGGCTTCCAGATGGACCAACCCGAGATGCAGATGATCTCGGCGATCGAGGAGGACATCGAATCCCGCTCCGACCTCACGAACCCGACGGTGGTCGACAAACTCGGAGCGGCCGTCCCCACCCGACGGCCCTACGACTCGGCGGTCGCACCGGGCTATATGGCGGTCGGCGACGCCGCCGGCCACGTCAACCCGACGACCGGCGGGGGCATCCCCGGCGCGGCCAAATCGGCCCACTGGGCGGCCAAGCGGGCGATCGCGGCCATCGAAGCGGGTGACGTGAGCGAGGCCGCACTCTGGGAATACAACCGCGACGTCATGGCCGACTTCGGCAAACACTTCGCCGCCGTCGACTGCTACAACATCTGGGGGACCGCCCACGACGTCGAGGAGCTGACCGAGATCGTCTCGTCGGTGCCGGCCCAACACCTCGCCGACGCGATGGCCGGCAAGGACACCGGTCCGATGTCGCTGTCGCTGAAGCTCCGAACCATTAAAGACACCTTCGGCCACTGGGACGGACTCATCGATCTCGCCCGCGTCCGCCGGAAAGCCGGCGAGTTGGTCGACCACTACGAGCGGTACCCCACGACTCCCGAGGGGTTCCCCTCGTGGCAGTCGGTTCGCGACGGCATCATGGACGAGATATACGAGATCTCGGGTGCCGATCCGAAGTACTGACTGTCGACGTCCTCTCCTCCCGGTTTGTCCCATTGCCTGCCGGACTGACCGCCCCGATGTTTGTCGTCCAACCGGTCGGCGGGGGATCACAATCCCTTTTCGGCGACGGTGCGTACCGTCACGGGCATGTCTCCGACCGATCCAGCTGTCGACGACTGTCCGTCCAGCAACGACATCCCGATGCTCGGGCTCGGGACTTGGGAGAACGACGACCCCGAGGCCTGTGCGGCCTCGGTCGAAACCGCCCTCGAGATGGGGTATCGCCACATCGACACCGCCCAGGCCTACGGCAACGAGGCCGCCGTCGGCGAGGGGATCGCCGCCGCCGATGTCGACCGCGATGACGTGTTCCTCGCAACCAAGGTCTGGATCGACAACCTCGCCCACGACGACGTGATCGAGACCACCGAGGCCAGCCTCGACCGCCTCGGCGTCGACAGCGTCGACCTCATGTACGTCCACTGGCCGTCCCGGACCTACGACGCCGAGGAGACGCTGGCGGCGTTCGACGAACTCCACGTCGACGGGAAGATCGACCGTGTCGGCGTCAGCAACTTCGAACCCGACCAACTCCGAGAGGCCATCGAGATCGCCGACGCGCCGATCGTCGCCAACCAGGTCGAGTGCCACCCGCTGTTCCAGCAGGACGAACTCCGCGAGGTCGCCGACGCCGAGGGCGTCGAACTCGTGGCCTACTCGCCGCTGGCCCGTGGCGACGTCTTCGACGTCCCCGAACTCCAGGAAATCGCGGATGCCCACGACGCCAGCGCCGCACAGGTGAGCCTCGCGTGGCTCCGCCAGCAGGGTATCACGGCGATTCCCAAGGCCACGAGCAAGGCCCACATCCGGGACAACTGGCAGTCGCTGTCGCTGACGTTGAGCGACGAGGAGATCGACCGCATCGAGTCCATCGAGGAGACCGGCCGGCGCGTCGACCCGAGTTTCGGTCCGTGGAACTGATCGGCTGCTTCACCTGACCGACCGCTATCAGTGCCGTCCGAAGGGGGCGATCCGGTTGGTACGTTGAACACAAAGTTCACATTCTCCGGCCTATCAGTAGGAGTAAATGCAACGTCGATCACCAGGGCTGTTGGGCGCGGTCCGCATCGACATGACGCGGCTCCACGAGACGTGGATGGAGGTCGTCTTTCCGCGCCAGCTCGATCCGGGCCACGTGCTCGGCAAATGGAAGCCGGAATCGGGCGCACAGAAGGTCGGCTACTACCTCTGGGGGGCCCTCGGGCTACTACCCGTCCTGCTGGGGTATCCGCTGTTGTTGCTCGGCTTTGGGACCCGCTACTACGCGGCCAAACTCGATAGCGCGGCCACCCGACTCGGGGTTATCGGCGCGATCGTGCTGTCGATCGTCGTCTGGGGCGCGCTGTCGGTGGTCGCCCGGTTCCAGCTGTCGGCCGAGGGGTTCATTGCGGTGCTTGCGGCCAGTGCCGTGGCGACGGTTGCCGCGGCGGCGGCGGTGTTTTTCGCTCGCATCGGCGGCCGAGCGACGAGTGTCCTGTTGGCCTACCCATCGGCGATGACCGCGCTGTTCCTCCCGCCGGTGGTCGCCGCGCTCTACGAGCCGACCCTCGGTGAGGTCATCTTCCCCCGAAGCGAGGAACTCGCCATTACGATCCTCGATACGGTGCTCGTCGTCGGCGGGCTCAACGACCTCCTGCGCGAGCAGTTCACCCTCGAAGGGGCCGGCTACGTCCTGATGTGGTTCGGCCTCGCGGTCCCGATTGGCTGGGGGCTCGGCGTTCTCGTGGCGCTGGCCGATCTCGTCCGCCCCAAGGACGATTAGAGGGCGTTCCGGAGCGTTTAGGAGTCCCGAAACCCTACAATCGGTATGGAGTTCAACCGGACGACGACGATCGGACTGTTCGCCGCGGTCATCGCTCTCGGAACCGGCGCGCTCATCGCCGCGCCGATGATGACCGCCCAGACGGTACTAATGATGGTGCTGCCCTCAATGGTCGTCTTCGGCCTCATTACCTTCGGCATCGGCCTCAAACACGGCCAGTATCAGTCGACGCGCTAGCCCTGTCGGTCGACTGCCGTTTTTCGGGTCCGTGCGTTGAGCACCCCGGCGAGTCGGACGCCGAGGAGGCTCACGATCACGCCGGCGAGAATGTACACCACGAGCCGCTGGAGCGGGGCCAACACCGCCGCTCCGACCACGAGTTCGGTCCCGAAGGCGTAGCCGGTGAAGCCACGGACGACGATCCCCAGCGACAACAGTCCAAAGGGGAGGTTGATGTACGGCGTCGACACCGTCTCGGCGGCGATGAGTTCGTCCAGCAGCCGACCGGTCCCCGCGGTGACCGCCG
>JAWOEO010000344.1:0-2736 GCA_046482755.1 Halohasta sp.
GCGGAGCCCTTCGGCGGCGTGCTCCAGGAGGTCCGCCAGCGCCACCTCGAGGTCGGTCGTTTCGGCCCCGTCGGCGGTGAGCCACGTGATGTCGGCGTCGAGGCCGTCCCGCATCGCCGCATAGAAGTTGTCGCGGGCGACCTCCCACGGGAGATCGGCGACCGGGTGTTCGGTCCGGGTGAGTCCCTCCATCGCCCCCGCGAAAGCGACCGTCAGCGCCATCGAATCCCGGACGGTGGGCTGGGCCGGCAAGGGTCGAAACTCGATGCGGGCGTTGGCCTGCGAGCGCGTGGGGCCGTCGAAGACCGGCCGGACCCATCGCCAGTAGGTGCCGTGTTTCCGCCGCAGGGTCGCAAAGTCGTCGTGGAACTCACCTTCCCGGTCGACCGGCATGGGAACCATCGTCTCGTCACCGACCACGCGGTCGACTGCGGCCTCGATGCTGTCGAGATCCGACGGAAACCGGACCTTGTCGGTTTCGGTGGCGCTGTTGAGTACGGATTCGAAGACGGCGATCCGGTTTTCCTGCCACGCGTTGTCGAGGAGCCACTCGGGGTCGATCCCCTCTTCGTAGCAGTCGGGTGGGAAGAACGGCGCGTTGACGCCGAGTGCGAGCAGGGGGCCAGCGAGCCGGACGGCATACCGGAAGTAGCGCGGCAGATCCATCGCCTGCTGGACCTGATAGTGCGGCTGGATCGAGGTGATGAGGCTCTCGGGCATCACCGTCTCGGCGTCGAGGTCGACCCCCGGTGCGTCGACGTGGAACCGGCCGCTGCCGCTGTTGGCCATCGCGTGGTAGCGGACGGCGTCGGTCATGTTGGTGGCGATCCGAACGCCGTCGTCGTCGACGCTGTCGGTGAGGTAGCCGTGGGCGGTCTCGCCGGTCGGTGGGATGGTCCACAGCCCGTCGCTGACCAGTCTGAGTCCCTCCGCGCGGCTACAGTCGAGGGCGGCCTCAAGCCGGCTTCGGACCTCGGCCTCGATGGCGTCGATGCCGTAGCTGTTGAACGGCTGGGGGCTGGCGGTCATCTCGGCGTTATGCAAGCCGAGTTCCTTCTCGAAGCCGATCAGCTCCAGCAGGCGGCGCGGCACCCGCGCCAGCGCGAAGTCGTTCTCGCGGCCGGTCTGCCAGCGGTCCTCGGAGACGCCGTAGAACTCGTATTCGAGCCCGAGGATCGACTGGTGGTTGTCGAACGTGCCCGCGTCCAACTCGGAAAGCACGAAGTCGGCGTCGGCTGCCGCCTCGGTCGCATACGCCTCGGTGTCGACTGCGAGGACATCCCTGACGGCGGTTGCCAACTCGGAGTGGGTCATCGGTTGGCCCAACTCTCGTTTCGAGCCCCTTGAAGCCACCTAGCTCGACCGACCGATCAGCGACGCTTCCAATCGAGGGTGACCGAGATCGTCTCCCGGCTACTCCGGAGCAGCGAGTTGGTCTCGTGGACGCCCACCTCGTAGCTGACGGTCTCGGGCGGCTGGAGTCGAACCGACTTGTTGCCAACCCGTACGTGAACGTCCTCGCCGGCTTCGAACTCGTCGGCGAGCGAGCGCAGGCTCTCGGCGACGCTGGCCCTGTCGAGTTCGCTTTCGTGGACGGTCTTGTCGACCATACGTGACACTCGGAAACATCGCCCATAAATCCAGTTCGTGGTTGGCGTGAACGAACGCCGGCAGCCGACGGATCGTCGGCTTTAGAACCCACGGCGGGCTATCGCGGCCAATGGAGTTCGAGGCGTTCGCCGAGCGGGTCGAGGAGGTTGAGGCCGAACCGGGGGATATCGAGACGGTCGAACGGGTCGCGGCCCTCTTCGAGGCCGCCGACGCCGAACTGCCGGTCGTCGCCCGGTTCGTCCAAGGGCGCGTCTTTCCGGCGTGGTCATCCCGTACGCTCGATATCGGCCCCTCACTTTGTTATACGGCCATTGCTCGGGCGGCGGGACCCAACGTCTCGGCGGACGACGTCGAGGCTCGGCTGGCCGAGCAAGGGGAGATCGGCGCGGTCGCCGCGAGCTACGAGTTCGGCGATCAGCAGGGGCTGGCGGCCTTCGGCAACGGCTCGACCAGTGGACTGACCGTCGACGACGTCGACACCGACCTCCGGGCGCTGGCCGCCGCCGACGGGTCGGGAAGTCAGGACCGGAAGGTCGACACCCTCTTTGGCCTCTTTCGCCGGTGTTCGCCGCTCGAAGCCCGGTATCTCGCCCGGCTCGTCCTCGGCGAGATGCGGATCGGCGTCGGCGAGGGGGCCGTCCGGGACGCCATCTGCGAGGCCTTCGACCAGTCGACCGAGGCGGTGGCCCGTGCGCTGCAGGTCACCAACGACTACGGCGAGGTGGCCGCTGTGGCTCGCGAGGAGGGCGAGGCGGGTCTCGATAGCCTCGAACTCGACATCGGTCGACCGGTCCAGTCGATGCTCGCCCAAGCCGGGACGGCCACCGAGGCGCTCGATGCGTGGGACGAAGCCGCCGCCGAGGTCAAGTTCGATGGCGCGCGCGTTCAGATCCACACCGATGAGGGCGAGGACGGCGGACTCGGGGAGGTCTCGATCTACTCGCGCAACATGGACGACGTGACCGCGGCGCTGCCCGACGTCGCTGACTTCGTTAGGCGGTCGGTAACCGAGCCCTGCATCCTCGATGGCGAGGTCGTTGCGGTCGACGACGCGGGCGATCCTCTCCCGTTCCAGCACGTCCTCCGGCGGTTCCGCCGCAAACACGACGTCGAGCGGATGGTCGA
>JAWOEO010000014.1:0-17655 GCA_046482755.1 Halohasta sp.
TCTTCTCGTTTTCCGTTGAAGAAGGGGTCCTCACAGACCGACTCGGGCAGATAGCCGTTGATAATGAGGAGCTGCGATTCGATTCCGAGTTCGCCAAGATCCGACGCACTCCGCTGGATCTCGTCGACCGAGGAGTCCTCTGGCTTGCCGACGAAGGCAAACGAGGTCTTTTCGCTATCCTGGAGCGTGTCAATAGCGCGCTCGTAGTCCTTCTTTTTGTCCTCCATCGAGGCGGCGGGGCCGATACAGGTCGAGCCACCCTTTTCGAGTTCGGCATTCCAGTCGGAGGGGAGTTCCATTAGCCGGATGGTGTGACCCGTTGGTGCGGTATCGAAGACGACCACGTCGTACGCCGGCGACTCCATGAAGTCGACGAAGTTGTCGAAGGCCGCGATCTCCTCGACACACGGGCTGTTGAGCTGTTCCTCGACAGCTTGGATCTGCTCGTCATTGAGCAACTCGCGCATCGGCTCGATGGTCTCCTGGCGGTACTCCTCGGCGGCCTGATCAGGGTCGATCTCGATCGCCGAGAGGTTGTCGACCCCGTCGATGGCGGTGACTTCGTGGCCGATCTCCTGGCCGAAGATGTCCGAGAGATTTGGCGCGGGGTCGGTCGTGACCAGCAGGGTATTGTAGTCGTTGTCGGCGAGCCAGGTTGCCGTGGCACAGCTGACGGTACTTTTGCCGACGCCGCCTTTGCCACTGAAGAAGACGAATTCCGTCTCTTCGCTGCTCGGTTCCACGATGTCTCGGGCGTCAGTTGCCGGTTGGGTTTTTGCCATTTAGGGGGCCTCTTGGGCTCGGCTGCTGCGTATTTCGGCTGCTAGTTCGTTGTATGAGAGATACTCTTCTTTGGCAACGATCTCTCCGTCGACCGTGGTAATCGGGAGGATCTCGGGGCCGTGCTCCTCGACGAGATCGTAGATTGCCTGGGTGTTGAGGAACTGGTCGATGTTGTGCTGCATGTTGGCACGCGAAATATCGGCCTCGTCGAATTCGGCTTCGAGTTGGTCGAGTGCGGCACTCAGTTCGACGAGTTCGTCGTCGGGGTCCGGTCCACAGACACCTGTGGAGCAACACATCGCTTCTTCGTAGAGTTGGATTTGGGTCATGGGTTTGTTGGATCGGTGGTCAAACGAGTCTCGACTGGTTGGGGCCGTCGACCGTGATTGAGAGTCGTCTCGTTTCGTACTCTGTTGAACAAAACACGAACTATCCACCTAAACGTTTCGATGAAAACTAAAACGAAGGGCGGTCGTATTCGCTCCGGTGAGATACGAGTCGCGTCGCTGCATGCTCTTTCGTCGAGTATCGATCTCAAACTAGTCCTACGGATGGTTCTGCGAGACGGGATCAACGTCGTACTCGTGACTCTCAATCCCTTTACGATCGCCGGTTGTTCCTTCGATGGCCGTGTCGACTGTGTCACTACTCACTGTAACTTACTGGAAATTATGTCCAAATCAGATTAGTAATTTCTAAATCGTTCTGCTGTAGGGTCAGCGATGACTGCAAAAGAGTTAATTTATTCATTGGTCAATTGACTGTATGTCTGCGAGCGACCGGCTCCAACGGTATCTCAGCGACGAACGCGGGAGTTGTACGAGCGACACGCTCCAAGAACGGCTCGAAGAGCTCGAAGAGTTGGATACGGCCGTCGGCGGCCCAGATCTCGAAGCGGACGTCGACCTGTTGTCGGCGATGGCCAACGAAACGCGGTACAAGATCGTCCGCATCCTCCATACGGCCGACGAAGAACTGTGTGTCTGTGAGTTCGCTCCACTGCTCGATGTCAGCGACAGCGCGATCAGTCACGCGCTCTCGAAGCTCACAGACGCCGGACTGCTTACACGGCGAAAGGACGGAAAGTGGCGCAAATACGAGGCGACGAACCGGGCCACCGCCATGCTGATCGCACTTGACGGCTCCCGATCTATCGTCCCATGACCAGTACGGCGACCGGACGGTGCTATTGAGACGTATATATCTCACATACAAGCGCTCAAGTCTGCAGCAACGAATCGACAGCCTATGGGAGACGATTCGTCGACTACCTTGGGATTCGTCTGTGTACAGAACGCCGGTCGCAGTCAGATGTCGACCGCGTTCGCCGAACGCGAGCGTGACCGTCGCGGCCTCGAAGACAGCGTCGAGATCATTACCGGTGGAACTCACCCCGCCGACAGCGTCCACGATGAGGTCGTGACAGTCATGGCGGATCTCGATATCGATCTCTCGGACCGCGTGCCACGGGAGGTCTCGACCGCGGAACTCGAATCGTGTGACGTCGTCGCTACGATGGGCTGTTCGACGCTCGAACTCGATGCCGAGGACGTCGACGTTCGTGACTGGGCGCTGGCCGATCCCGATGGCCAAGATCTCGATGACGTCCGGGCGATCCGGGACGATATCGAACAGCGGGTCAGCGAGCTGTTCGACGATGTCGACACGAACGGTTCACGGTGAATCGCCTCGGGGTCAAGCCCCGAGGCTTCCTGCTTCTACGACGCGTTTTGCAGACACCGTAGTGGTGTCCGTAGGGAGCGCAGTCTCCACAGGCGTGTCTTCGGGCCATCCCAGCCCTAACTCAGCAAAACCGCGTTGCAAGACGTTCATCGCCGCATTCGCATCTCTATCTGCTTCAAACCCACACGACGGGCACGAGTGTTCCCTGACCCAGATGGGCTTCGCAGTCTCAACACCACACGACGCGCACTCTCTTGTCGTTCCTCGTGCTTCTACCTGAACGACGTGCGTGCCGTACAAGTTACCCTTGTATTCAAGTAGCGTGATGAACTGCCGCCACGCCGCATCCTGCCTGTTTCGGGTGTTGTGCGCCTGCTCCAACATTCCTTTCACGTTCAAGTCCTCAACGAACACCCCGTCGTACTCGCGGACGAGCCACGTTGTAATCTTGTGCTGGTAGTCCAACACCTTCCGACGAATGTGACGCTTGATATTCGCAACTTCCCGGCGTTGTTTCTCCCAGTTGGTCGACCCTTCTTGCTTCCGGGATAACTTGCGTTGTTCGCGGCGCAGACGCTCGTACTCGTCTTCGAGGTCAAGCCAGTTCACGGTCTTGCCGTCGCTGGTATGGATGTAGTTGAGGATGCCGAGGTCGATACCGACGCTGTTGCTCGCATCCAGTAATTCCACGTCGGGTTTCTCAGGCAAGTCGGTGTCGGCGGTTTCCAGTCCGAAGGAGACGAACCACTCGCCGGTCGTCTCTTTCTTGATCGTGACTTCTTTGATGTCTGCCTCATCCGGAATTTCGCGGTGATAACGGATTTTGATGTCACCGATTTTGGAGAGCCAGAGTGTCGCACGTCGGCCACTCGTGTTTTTGAGTTCGAAGCCGGACTGCGAAAACGTCATACTCTGGAACTCCCGTGGAGACTTCCACTTGAGTTTCCCCACCTTGTTCCCATGGTCTTTCTGATCTTTAAGATTCGAGAGGTTGTCGTAGAACCGCGTGACGGTTCGTTGCAGAGCCTTCGAGTTCACCTCTGAGAACACAGGGAACTCGTCTTTCCAGTTGGGGAGTCGGTAGTGGTGTTTGTACGCCGAGCCGATGTTGTCGGCGTCCACGTTCTCATACTCGTACAGAGTGTAGTTGTACGCTTGGCGATGAACGTCGATGTGGTATTCCAGTTCAGCCGCTACCGCTCGTGTCGGGTATGCAGGGTAGCGGTGACTGTACTCCATCGCTGTCTCTTGATTAGCGATGTGTCCGCTTAATGGTTTGTGTCACAGAATGTCGGATTCAACCCCGAGGGTCAAGCCCTGGGGCATTCTCCTTGTATTCTGTAAACCCCAGATTCGGTAGACCGGTAACCGATGGTGGGAGCGTTTTCTGCTGTAATACCAGCCTTTAGACTACTTGTTTTGGGAAGTGATTGAGAGCCGTCGCTGAGAGACGCGACGCTACTCTGGTTCGACAGTCGACGAACGCCACTAACACTCGCGGCTGGGAAAGACGGGATGCTCCCAAATCTGCGGACGAGTCTCAAAGATCATCGCACTTCTTCACTTCGTTCAGAAAGTGCTCCGACGGGGATTTGAACCCCGGTCATTACCGTGAGAGGGTAATATGATTGGCCGGACTACACCATCAGAGCGTACATGCGTTCGTCTGAACGCATCCAAGCGTAGCCCGCTGGTGAACAAAACAGTTGCGCTTTGGCTGCCCCGTGTGGCGGGCTGTCGACCCACAGAACCACACGACGCCGTGTGGGCCCGTCGCCGAACTGCTCGTCGACGACGGCCTCCCGTGCCGCCACCAATCAGAATTGTAAGTGCTCACAGCGTCAGTTCGCGCAGTTTCTGTAGACAGTCGGCGAAACCAAACAGCAACGACTTCCGGTACTCCTTACCAGTGGAGGATACTAACCGAAATCAAATATTGAATAGAAAAATCCTTCAATAATCGCGTCCGTGACTAGACCATCATAGGTGTCGACGAGATGGCAAACATGGAAACGGCGACGTTCGAGACCGAACTGAGCCTGTTCAAATACGACAATCTGGAACAGTTACCGGCCAGCTATCGGGAACTCACCGAGGCCGAGCGCACACCGCGGATCGAGGCCGCCCTCGACGAACTGGGCGACGACGTGGTCGTCTTGGGCCACAACTACCAGCGCCGCGAGATCGTCGACCACGCCGACTTCATCGGCGACTCGTATGCGCTGAGCAAGCACGCCGCCGAGGCCGACGCCGAGTACGTCGTCTTCGGCGGGGTAACGTTCATGGCCGAATCCGCTGACATCATCACCGACGACGACCAGACGGTCATTCTTCCCTGCATGGAAGCCTCCTGTCCGATGGCGGGGATGGCCGAAGCTCTGCAGGTCGACGCCGCCTGGGAGCAGATCACGGCGGCCGACCCCGACAGCGAGATCATCCCGATCACCTACATGAACTCGTATGCCGACCTGAAGGCCTTCTGTGCCGAACAGGGCGGCCTCGTCTGTACCTCCTCGAACGCCCACAAGGCCTTCGAGTGGGCCTTCGAGCGCGGCGACAAGATCCTGTTCCTCCCCGACAAACACCTCGGTGAGAACACCGCCCATCGCCTCGGTATGGAAGATTCGATCGTCGAGTGGAACCCGTGGGACCCCGAATCGAAGGACGCCGACGAACTCGAAGAAAGCGACATCGTCCTCTGGGACGGCTACTGTCAGGTCCACGAACGCTTTACGGCCGACCACATCGCCGAGGTCCGCGCCGAGCATCCCGACGGGAACGTGGTCGTCCATCCCGAGTGTCGACGCGAAGTCGTCGAAGCCGCCGACGTGGTCGGCTCCACCGCGACGATCACCCAAGTCGTCGAAGCGGCCGACCCCGGCGAGACGTGGGCCATCGGCACCGAGATCCACCTCGCCAAACACCTCGACCGGTGGCACGACGACGTGAACGTCGTCCCGTTGTGTGGCGACGCCTGTATGGACTGCGACGCCATGCGGCAGATCGACCCCAACTATCTGACGTGGGTACTCGAAGAACTCGCTGCGGGACGGGAACACAACGTCATCGAGGTCGCTCCCGAAGAGAAGCAGCTGGCTGGGGTCGCCCTCGACAGAATGTTGGAGCTATAGATGTCGGGACCAGCGACACCACGAACGACGGACGTACTGGTCGTTGGCTCGGGAATCGCGGGCTGTGCAGCAGCGCTCGCGGCCGCCCGCGGGGGCGACGAGGTGCTGCTCGTCACCAAGGCCAGCGAGCCCGAAGACGCCGCCTCCGATTGGGCCCAAGGCGGTATCGCCACCACCCGTGGCGATCCGGAATCGCTCAAAAACGACATCATCGAGGCCAGTGCGAACACCGCCGACCCCGCGGTCGTCGACGTCCTCGTCGAGCACGCGGCTCCCGCGGTCCGCGACGTACTGATCGACACCCTCGATGTCGACTTCGACACGCTCGGCGCGGACTACGACTTCGCCCGCGAGGCCGCCCACTCCGAGGACCGGATTCTGCACGTCGACGCCTCGACGGGCCAGCACATCCTGCGGCCCTTCCTCTCGTATCTCAGCGAGGTCGACAACGTCACAATCCTCGAGGACACGACCGCACTCGAACTGATCCGTCACGAAGGGCGGGTTCACGGTGCACTGCTCGATACAGACTCGGAGGGCGAACCCGTCTTCGCGGGCGCGACCGTCCTCGCAACCGGCGGCATCGGCGACCTGTACGCACAGTCGACCAACCCCGCCGGTTCGACCGGCGACGGGATCGCCATGGCGTTTCTCGCCGGAGCCGATGTCGAGGACATGGAGTACGTCCAGTTCCATCCGACCGCTGCGGCGGTCGACGATCCGTTCCTGCTGAGCGAGGCCGTCCGCGGGGAGGGTGCAGTGCTCCGCAATGCGGATGGCGAGCGGTTCATGCTCGACTATCACGAGGACGCCGAACTCGCGCCGCGCGATGTGGTCGCCCGCGCGGTCCAAGCCGAGATCGATGCCACTGGCTCGGTCTCCCTCGACGTGTCGACACTCGACGACCCGTTCGACGAGGCGTTTCCGAACCTCGCGGCTACCTGCGCCGAGCGGGGGATCGACTGGCAGGACGGGATTCCGGTCGCGCCCTGCGAGCACTTTCTCTGTGGTGGGATCGCGGTCGACAACCGGGGTCGAGCCAGTCTCGACCGTCTGTATGCGGTCGGCGAGTGTGCCCGAACCGGCGTCCACGGCGCCAACCGGCTGGCCTCGACAAGCCTGCTCGAAGGCCTCGTTTGGGGCCTCCGTGCTGGCGAGGACGCAACCGGCCACGACCCCGAGGCGATCGAGGTCCAGCGGTTGCGGGACAGCGATCCACAGCTTCCCGATCGGTTCGCCAGCGAGAAGTTCCATCGCCTGCGGACGGTCACGAGTTCGGAACTCGGCTTGCGGCGAACGTCCGAGGGGATCGCCAGCGCTCGGGGGATGCTCCGGCGGCTCAAAGGCGAGGTCGACGCCTACACGCGCACCCGGACCGCCCGAAGTCTCTACGAACTCCGGAACGCCACGGTCGTCGCCATCCTGATCGCCAACGCCGCCGCGGACAACGACGAGAGCGTCGGCTGTCACTACCTCGACGACAGCAGCCACGAACGGACTGCGACAGCCGAAGCAGGGCCGAACTAATGCTCACGGGCGATCAGATCGACCGGTGGCTCCGCGAGGACATCGGCCATCACGACGTAACCAACGACGTGCCCGGCGAGACGACAGGTCGACTCCTCGCCAAAGAAAACGGCGTCGCGGCCGGGATTGAGGCCGCAGCGGCCGTCTTCGAGTATCTCGACGTGTCGACCGAAACGCCGGTGGCCGACGGCGAGTCGGTCGCGGCTGGCGACACCGTCCTCCGAACGACCGGTCCGGCCCGCGAAACGCTCCGGGCCGAGCGGGTTGCGGTCAACCTCGCCGGGCACGCCTCCGGGGTTGCAACAAAAACACAGCGGGCAGTCGACCGCGCCCACGAGGTCGATCCGTCGGTCCGGATCGCGGGGACACGCAAGACGACACCCGGTCTTCGAGGGATCGAAAAACGGGCGGTCGTCGCTGGCGGCGGCGATACGCACCGACTGGATCTCTCACACATGGTCATGATCAAGGAGAACCAGATCGCTGAACTCGGGCTCGAAACTGCCGTGGAGACGTTCCGCGACTGCGTCTCCTTTGCGACGAAGATCGAAGTCGAAGCCGAGTCGGCCGACCAAGCCCGGCGGGCAGTCGAGGCGGGAGCCGATATCGTCCTCCTCGACAATTTCTCGGCCGCCGAGACGCGCGGTGTCGTCGACAGCCTACGCGGCGTGATCGATGACACCGACCGAAACGTGCTCATCGAGGCCAGCGGCGGGATCACGGTCGACATCGTCGCCGACTACGCCGCCACGGGCGTCGACATCATCTCGATGGGCTCGCTGACGCACTCGGCGGACAGCCTCGACTACTCGTTCCGCACCGGGTAGTCGCTCGCTATCAACCGGTAGTCGACGCCTACTCCTCGGCCGGAACCGTCTCACCGATCGCGACCGAATCGCCGACAGCGACCGTTTCGCCCCACTCCGACTGTGGAACCATCGTATTGACCATTAGTCGGAAGTCGTGATCGAACCAGTCGCCGCCGCTCCACTCCGGCATCGTTGCCCGTCGCTTCTCGACGAAGGTCGACTGAAACCCGTCGTACTCCTCGCCGGTGTCCGGGTCACGCGACGGCACGACACACCGCTGGCAGGGGTTGACACCACGGAACGACACGTCACCGATCGAAAACTCGACGTGGTGGTCCCGATCGGCGAACAGATGGTCTTCCCAGAACGCCGGGACGCTACCGAGTTCGATGTTCGCCCGGAGTCGGCGCCGCATTTCGTCCGTACTGATCCCGTCGAACCACGAGGCTACCGTCTCGATGGTGCCGGTACTGATGATCGTCGGCCCGGAGGCGTGGGTGTCGTCGGGGAAGCCGCCCGCCGGATCCCGAGCCAGCGAAACCGGATAGCCGACCCGCTCGCCCAGCCAGTCGACGGCCGCGCCGTCGTCGGCCAACTGGTCGGCCGTGAACCGTTGGGGCTCCGTATCGGCCGTCGACAGGCCGACGGCGTCGATCCGCGCGCTGTCGCCTTCGTAGTCGGCCCGGATTCGATGGATGCGTCGCTCCCGCTTGCCGTTGACGTACTCCCCGTCGGCGTCGAACAGTGCGAACTCCCGGTCGCCGGCGAGGCCACCGTGCTCCACGATCGACACCGAGTCGACCGACCGTCCATCCAAGGATTTGATTGGATAGGTCATGAGTCGGTCGACTGTCGGTTCGAGGCTGGACATACGTACTGATTCGAACGAAAATTGAAAAACGTCCCGACAGGAAGCTGCTACTCGTCGTCTTCGTCCGAGAGGTCGATCTCGGCCTCGGCGAAGACGTCCTCGATCTCGTCGACCGACAGCGTCCGGTACCCCTCGTCGGCAGTCACCGTCGAGAGGCTCACCTCGGCCGGACCGAGTTCGTCGTTGGCGACCCGGAGCGCGCGGGCGGCCAGTCCGAGCCCCGTATCGAGGTCGGCCTCGTCGGTCCACTCGTCTTCGAGGAACTCCTGAATGTCAGGCCCGGAGCCGCCGATGACCGTCGCCTTCCACTCGTTGGGTGTTCCCGACGGATCGGCGGCGAACAGCCGGGGCTCGCCGTTTTCGATCCCACCGACCAGCAGTGCCGCGCCGTACGGACGGGTGCCACCGCGTTGGGTGTTTTCCTGAATGTGGTCGGTCAGCCCCTTGGTCAGCGCCTCGACGTCGATCGGCTCGCCGAACCGGAGCCGGTTGACCTGTGCCTGTCGGCGCGCGAAGTCGACCAACTGGCGGGCGTCGGCGACGTGGCCCGCGCTGGCTGCGCCGGCGTGGTCGTCGAGTTTGTGGAGCTTCTCGATGCTCTCGGATTCCATGAGTGGCGAGCCGGCCCGACTCTGGGCGGCGAGGATCACGCCCTCGGTCGTCCGCAAGCCGACACTCGGCGCGCCGCGGGAGACAGCCTCACGGGCGTACTCGACCTGATAGATCCGACCGTCCGGCGAGAACAGCGAGGTGCCGCGGTCGTAGGCCTGCTGGTCGTTGCCTCTCATCGCACCCTCCGTGTAAACCGACGTCCGTACTCGTTCATCTGTTCGAGGTTAACGGTCCGGACAGGAAAAACCCTTGCTACCCGGCCCGTTCTCGGTGGTGGCTCGGTGGCCTCGACCGAATCCGGACAGCATCGTCGACCACGATTCGGCGACCACGGCGTCATCACAGACGCTCGGATCGCTGTAGGGTTGGACGAACAGCCCACCGGCCTTCCCCGCCGCCAGCGCGTTCCTGACGTTGTGGTGGTAGTCGTCGACTAGCAGGTCGCCGTCGAGTCGACCCTTGTTCCGTGGCACGTCCTCGATGATCGAGTCGTACGGAATGCCGTGTTCGTCGAGCCATTGGGCGGTTAGGGTGTGACTACTCGGGGGTCGATGGGTGGCAATCTCGACGGTATGGCCCTGCTCGGCGATCCACCGGGCGGCATCGGCCGCACCGTCGATCGGTTCCATCCCCAGCAGGAACCACTCGGGCCGGTCGTCGAGTGCCTGCTCGATGAGGTCGCCGACATCGCGGTCGGTACCGGGGATCGAAAACGACCACTCGGTGATCGACTCACGGGTGAGGTCGGTGCCGCATTCGGCGTTGATGTACTCGACGAGGCGCGGAACGTTGTCACACAGCGTTCCGTCGACGTCGAGGAGGACCGTCTTTGCAGCAGTCACATCGAGGCGAATACCCATTAGGTGCCACTCGTCCCGAGGCGTGGTGAATCTACCCGTTCGGGACCGTCCAGCTACCCGAGAAAGAGGTCCGCCAGATCGTGTTTCGACTCACCCTTGTAGAGTTCCGAGTAGCCACAGTTCGCACAGGAGACGACCGTGAACCGACGGTTCTGGACGTCGAACAGTTTCGTTAGCCCGGTTCCGCTGGTGGCGATATCGTCGACTTCGGTCTCGCGGTGGCCACATTTCGGACAGCCGGTGTCGTCCAGTTCCGGGGACTCCATACCGACAGCACGGAATATGTGTCAAAAGGCGTTGTGGAGGCTTCAATCTCGCTCGTACTCGACAAACGAGAACCCCTCGTGGTCCGAACGCTCCTGCTCGGTCCACGCTTCGGGATCCCACTCGGGAAACCGGGTGTCGCCCTCGTAGCTGTCGTGGATCTCGGTGAGCACCAGCCGGTCGGCCTGTGGGAGGAACTGCTCGTACACCGTCGCGCCGCCGATCACGTAGACGGTTTCGGTGTCGCCGGCGGCCGCTCGGGCGGCGTCGACGGCCTGCTCGATGGAGTCGACGACGACCACCTCGTCGGGGAGATCCGGTTCGCTCCGACTCAGCACGATATTCGTCCGGTCCGGCAGCGGCCCACCGATGTCAGCGGCGATCGAGTCGTACGTTAGTCGACCCATAATCACGGGATTGCCCGTGGTTGTCTGCTTGAAATGCCGGAGGTCGGCCGGGAGGTGCCACGGCATCTCGCCGTTGCGGCCGATCACCCCGTTGTCGGCAACCGCTGCGATGAGCGCGATAGTTGGGGCGTCGTCGCTCATGGTCACTCCGCGACCGCGAACCGGATTCCGTCGGCCGGATCGTAGTCGGTGAGTTCGATATCCTCGAACCCGAGTTCGTCCAGTGGCTTGTCGGCGATCTCGATAGTCGGCCGTGCCCGCGGCTCCCGCGAGAGTTGTGTGAGAAGGCCGGGGACGTGGTCGTACCGCTCGTTGCCCGCGCGTTCGTCGGGGGCGGTCTCGGTCAGCCACTCGCGAACGTCGAGATACTCCTCGCGGGCCTCGACCGCGCCGAGCCGACGCTGGAGTTCGTCGAGGTTGTCGGCGTACCACGCGCCGCGCTCGTCGGTTCCACAGTAGACGTGGGCGTCGACGACCGTATGGCCGAACGTCCCGACCTCGAAGCCAGTCTCTTGAGCGACGGCGTGGGTGAGCAGCGAGTAAGCGGCGATGTTGAACGGGACGCCGAGAGCGATATCGCCCGAGCGCTGGGTCAGATGGCAGTTGAGCTTGTCACCTTGGACGTTGAACACGAACGTGTAGTGACAGGGCGGCAGCGTGCTCACGGCGGCGTTGGCGGGATGCCACGCCGAGACGACGAGTCGTCGACTGTTGGGCGACTCTTGAAGGGTGTCGACCACGTACTGGATCTGGTCGAAGGTGCCGTCGTCGTTCCGCCAGCGGTGGTCCTCCTCGGGCCACGCCTCGCCGTCGAGCCCCTCGGTAGGCACTGGATACCGACGCCAGAAGCGACCGTAGGCGGTGTCTAACCGCCCCTCCTCGTCGGCCCACGCGTCCCAGATGCCGGTTTCTTCCCGGAGGTTTCGGATGTGTTCCTCACCGGAGAGATACCACTTGAACTAGTGGATCAGGGAGTTCCAGCGGAACCCCGAGAGGTCCTTGGTGGTGAGGAGGGGGAAGCCCTCTTGCAGGTCGACCGTGTAGGAGCGGCTGAACGACGCGATCGTGTCTACGCCGGTGCGGTTCGGCTTGTAGCTGCCGCCCGAGAGCGTGCCGTCGACGAGATCGAGATATTGCTGCATAGTGGGTGTGTGCCGCAGGCGCGGCTGTTAGCAATACCAAACAAGCCGATCTACAAGTCGGTTTGGAAATCGGATCCCACTCATCGGAGTGCCGCATCCACAAGTGCCTCGTAGACCGGTTCGTACCGCCCGGCGATCCGCTCCGGATCGTCTCGCTCCTCGCTCGTTAGTGGGTGAAGCTCGTGCGTCGACACCGGCTCGATCATCTCGATCACGCGGTCGACCCGTTCCTCCAACTGCCCCTCACGGGCGCTCCCACTGGCGACCTCACAGGCCTTCGTGTAGCGGTCGCCGTCGTAGATCCGCACGCGAGTCGGCCCGACGACCGCGACGGCATCGAAGTCGACCCCATCGACGGGTAACGCGATATCGCTGTAGGATTCGACGACTGCCGGATCGGCCTCGGCGATCCGCTCACTGATGCGCTCAAAGGCCGGAAGGTACCGCTCGGTCATCAACTCGTTGAACTCGTCGACAGTCCGCACGCGCGGTGCCGATTCCAGCGGTAGGGACTGCATAACGAAGTCTGGAATCAATCCGGTGTCCTCGGCCGTGCCGTTGACGACGAACCGCTGGCCGTCGACCGTGGTAACGCGGTCGACCAGGAACGTCCGCCCGCTCTCGCCGAGCAGTCCCGTCCGGTCGGGGGTCGGTCGCCAGAGGCGGTGGACCGGATTGAGTCGTTCTTCCCGGAGTTCGGCGTCGATGCCGGACCGGGCTGCGGACGTGAGCGTCGCCACGTCTTTCCCGTAGAGCCGCCCCTCGGCCAGTGCAGCCGCCACGTCGTCGTGGTCGAACCAGTAGTCGTTGCCCGCTCGTGGCTTGAACCCCACGGCGTCCGACAGCGAGGCCAGCAGTCCCGCCGCGAACGTCGTCTTGCCGGCGTCGACACGGGCGTCGCCCGCAACTAACAGTTTCATATGGTAGGCGTCGACTACTCCCCAGTCGACTCCGACTTCAGTCCGTAGTACCCCGGCTCCTCGTCGCTCGGTGGTTCGGCGATGACGAGTTCATCGGCGTTCCGCATGATCCACGGGATCGCCCAGTCGAGCAGGATGTCCTCGACGCCCTCGTCGATCTCTGCGTCGGCCTCCAACCCTTGCAGCAGGCGGGCGATCTCGTAGACGGTGTACATCATGTCCTCCTCAAGCAGTTCCTCGGGGGTGTAGAAATCACAGGGATACAGCTCCTCGAACTCTTCTTTCGGTCGTGGCATGACCGGCTGTAGGACTGCTGGCAGGGAAAACAGTGGGGGTTCGTCGACGCCGACGCTGTCGCTGGCGGCGTGGCGTCGCAAAAAATGGCGTGAACTGCCCGATTACTCGAAGAGCTCGACGGCCTGTGCGTAGCGCTCGCTCGGTTTCTCCCAGTCGACGACCTCGAAGAAGGCGTCGATGAAGCTTCCGCGGTCGGGACCGAACTGGTAGTAGTAGGAGTGCTCCCAGACGTCGAGTGCGAGAATCGGGTGACCGCCCCAGATCGCGCCCTGGTCGTGTTTGTCGACCACGACGTTCCGAAGCTGGTTCGAGAACGAGTCGTAGACGAGCAGCGCCCAGCCGCTGGCGTTGCCTGCTGCGGCTTCGAACTCGCCCTTCCAGGCTTCGTAGGAGCCGAAGTCCTCTTCAATTCTCGCGGCGAGGTCGCCCTCGGGCTCGTCGCCACCCTCGGGGGACATGTTCTGCCAGAAGAGATCGTGCAGAATGTGGCCCGAGGAGTTGTGGGTGACGTTCCGGATGGCGCCGGCGCTGGAGCCGAAGTCGCCGTTCCCGCGGTTCTCAGCGAGTTCTTCTTCGGCCGCGTTCCAGCCGTTTACGTAGCCCTGATGGTGGGTGTCGTGGTGCCATTTCAGGATCTGCTCGTCGATATGTGGTTCGAGCGCGTCGTAGTCATACGGTAGTGGGTCGAGTTCGTAGCTCATAGGTAAGTCCTCCAAGTTAGCATTGTCTCGATTGCTGTTAAAGCTTGAGGAGTAGTTTGATAGCATATCACACGTATTTGGCCGCTATACAACGGGTTCCGGTAACAACCTGCCGTGTTCGTAACAGAAACAGTTTCCGCGAAAATAACAGTAATTTGATTGGACGGCTCAGATCGAGCGGCCCTGACAGGCCTCGAAGCGGTCAGCGACGTCGTCCCAGTTGACGACCTCGAAGAAGTTGTCGACGTACTCGCCGCGGTTGTTCTCGTACTGGAGGTAGTAGGCGTGTTCCCACACGTCACAGACGAGGATCGGCGTGGTGGCCTGTGGGGTCTGATTCTGGTGGTTTTCCGCCGCAGCGACGATCAGTTCGTCGCTGGCGGCATCGTGACACAACAGTCCCCAGCCCGAGCCTTCGACGCCACCGGCAGCGGCTGCGAACTCGGCTTTGAACGCCTCGAAGGAGCCGAAGTCCGCCTCGATTTGGTCGGCGAGATCGCCGCCGGGTTCGCCGCCACCGTCGGGATGCATGTTCTCCCAGAAGACCGTGTGGTTGACATGGCCCGACAGGTGGAACGCCAGCGCCCGTTTGACGCTCTTGATGTCGCCGAACGCTTCGGACTCCCGCATCTCTTCGAGGGCCTCACGGGCGGCGTTCGCGCCGTCGACGTAGCCCTGATGGTGTTTGTCGTGGTGGAGTTCCATGATCCGCGAATCGATCTGCGGTTCGAGCGCGTCGTAGTCGTAGGGGAGGTCGGGAAGTTCGTACGTCATGCCCTTAAGACGACGGTCGAACCCGTCCTAAAGTTTCGGTATGTTAACATTTGTGCAAAGAATCTCGATCGGAAGACAGTACGGAAGAACTGTCAGTCAGAAATCAGTATAGTGGTGCGATGAGAATAAAAACCGCTCCGGTAATGACGAGCGACACGATCACCTCCCGGTCGACCCACCGAGAGCAGCTAGCAGCCTCTGTGGCCGCCGGTTCGTCGGTCGTGACGGTCGTCGATGCCTCGACGATCATCCGTGTGCTCGCGGTGATCGTCAGTGATCGCTCGGCGGTCGTCACCGAACTGGTGGTCGTCGACACCCATGTGCTGGGCCATCTCCTTGACGGTCTGTCCCATATGCTGGCCCATCTCTCCGACAGGCGGTCCCATATGCCATCCCTGTGTGCCGACGGCGTCAGTCCGCATCTGGGTGTCCATCCACGCACCTCGGTCGGCCCCGTCGACGGCCGGGTGGTCAGCGTCGATCGTCTCGTTGACCCCGACTGGGGTGCCACCGTGTGCACTGACGACCGGGATCGCCAGTGTGAGTCCGAGGATTGCGAGCGTTACGAGCAGCCAGCGTCCGATCGTGTTGGGTATCATTGTGTGTCGCCTCAGGTAGTCCTACGAGGGGTGAGTGGTTATCCTCCTGGGTGTGAACACACGGCTGAGAACCTTCGAGAACGTTTTTACTGTCTTCTAATCGTTTCCTTGCGCACAGACCGTTCATCGCTGCCGAATTCGGCCGGTCGACGGCTTCGGGATGTCAATGGCCGGGTGCTTGGAGGTCGTCGCTCGGATAGACGCGGTAGGTCCGGCCCTGCCGTTCCCGGTACAGGAGCCCACGGGATTCGAGGCCGCTCACCGTCTGACTCACCTTGCTCTTTGAGAAGTCGGCCCGGTCCCGGAGTTCGATCTGTGTGACGCCCGGCGAGTCGATCACGGGTTCGAGCACACGGCGTTCGTCCTCCGGCAGCAGGTCGAGCACTCGCCGCCGTGGCTGCGCCTCGGGAGTGACCGACTCCGATTCGGCGGCCGCCGACTCGGCAGCCGCCGGTTCGCCAGCCACCCCAGTCGACGCGGACTCGGTTTCGCCCGATCCGCTGTCGAGTTGGCCCGAATCGGCGTCGGCTTCAGACGACCGGGTGTCGGTCGTTGCTGTCGGTGAGGGAGACTGAGTGGCTGTGGGTCGGGAATCCGCCTCGGTCGACAGGTCTTTTCGGACCAACAGATAGCCGCCACCGATCACCGCCACAACGAGGAGCGTCCCGAAAGCCAGCCAGAGGGGATCCGGGCCGTGCATCGACCCCATCGACGAATCCATCATCGAGCCCATCGTCCCGTCGACGGCACGACGCCGCTGGGAGGCCTGCCAACTATAGATTCCACCGACGAGAAGCACGGCCCCCAGAAGGATGCCGACGGCTGTATCCGCCCGGCGACGATTCATCTGTCGACTCCCGGCCCTGCCGAATAGCTGCCCATAGCCACGCGTTCGTGATCACGTGGCGAATCAGTTGCGGTCCGTCCACTCGGTCGACCTATTCCCCGCGGGCGGCCTCGAACATTGCCAACGCCGCCTCGCGGCGCTCGCTGTGGTCGACGACCGGATCGGGGTACTCTGGAGCCGCATTGCGCCGCTGGGTCAGCGATGCCTCGTGCCACGAGTGGATGATCTCGGGGTCGGTCTCGGCCAGTTCCTCGACGTACGTTTTGATATATTCGGCGTCGGGATCGTAGCGTTCGCCTTGGGTCATCGGATTGAAGATCCGGAAGTAGGGCTGGGCATCGGTCCCCGTCGAGGCGGCCCACTGCCAGCCGCCGTTGTCGTTGGCGGTGTCGTGGTCGACCAACTTCTCGCGGAACCAGTCGTATCCCTCCCGCCAGTCGATCAGCAGATCCTTGGTCAGAAAGGAAGCGACGATCATCCTGACTCTGTTGTGCATAAAGCCCTCCGCGCGGAGTTGGCGCATCCCGGCGTCGACGATCGGATACCCCGTTTCGCCGTTCTTCCACGCCTGCAACAACTCCGGGTCGTTCTCCCAGTCGATCTCCTTCTCGTACTCCTTGTAGTTCTCCGAGACGACCTCGGGGTTGAACCACAGCACGTGCGTGTAGAAGGCCCGCCACGCGAGTTGGGACTGGAACTCCTCGATCGACTCCAGTTGGGTCTCGCTGGCGTCCTCGCGTGCGTCTTCGGTGGCCCAGTAGACTTCCCGAATCCCGAGGGTGCCGTATTTGAGATCCGCCGAGAGCCGCGAGGTCGACGTCCGCATCGGGTAGTCCCGGTCCTCGTCGTAGCGATAGATCCCGTCCTCGCAGAACGCCGCGAGTCGTTTTCGGGCGGCCTCGGTTCCGGCATCCAAGAGGTCGGCCTCCGGCTCCGCGAAGCCCAACTCGTCCAGCGTCGGCAGTGTTCCGGCGTCGATGTCCACGGCGTCGGCGTCGACCAACTCGCTGTCAGGAGCCGGGTATGGATCGTCCTTCTGTCGGTCGTGCCACTTGCGGCCGAAGTAGGTAAACACGGAGTAGGGGTCGCCCGCGTTGGTCGTGATCGACCCCGGCTCGTGGCAGATGGCGTCGTGGAACGACTCGCGGGAGATTTCGGCCTCGTTGAGCGCCTGCCGGACCGCTGCGTCGCGCTCGCGGGCCGACCCGCGAAAAGTCGTCCCAGAGGTAGCCAGCACAGTCGACGCCGACCGCGTCGTCTGGAACCGCGACTATACCGGGCTGGCCCGCGAACGCGACGCCGCGGTTCGGCAGGCGCTCAACGAGGCCGAAATCTCCCGCGAGTCGTTCCACGACGCCATCTGCCACGAGCCGGGGTCGATCACGACCAACGCGGGCGACCCCTACTCCGTGTTTACCTACTTCGGCC
>JAWOEO010000188.1:0-7985 GCA_046482755.1 Halohasta sp.
CCGCAGGAAATGCCAGGCCTTCCATAAATACTTTTTTTTGATCGGCCTGCCCGTCCCCATCGGTATCTTCCAAAATCAGAATTCTACTATCGCCGGCATTCGAAAAACCATCTCCACGGGATTCATAATCCCTGTTTTCAGCAACCCACAATCGGCCCTTATCATCCCAGCAAAAGGCCATGGGCTGCGTAATCATGGGCTCGGAAGCAAAGACATTGACCTGGAAGCCTTCTTTGAGGATCATTTCTTCCACGGCCTCTTCCGGAGAGAGGAATTTGGCTTTTCTACCTTCTTCCCGGGCGATGCCCCATAGAGCAGTGGTATTATACATGCCGGTATTTCCGGTATACTCCCCCCAGGCTTCGGTTAGGGCCAGGTCTTCAAATTCATCCGTATAAAACAGCAGCCGATGCTTCAGAACCAATTTTTCCCCCGCCGCCAGGTTCCAATCCGCATCCCGGGTGTAGGCCGGTCCCACACCAAATTGATTGTCTACCCGCCATTTTTGAGGATAGCCTTTATTTTCAGGGTGATCAAATAGGGCAATGTTGGCCCGGTTTTCCCTACCTACCACCTGCATGCCAATATTCAACCACATGGAAGGCTGACCTTCAGCCATTTCGTTTTGCTGTCTGGCGGTGTTGACAACAACCCCATTTGGGGTTCTGGGTTACGTGCCCCCTTTGCTTCCCCGAGCTATGCACAGGGCTATTTATGTTAGACATCTTCGGAGTTCGGACAGGTGTCACGGCCTTTTTATTACCACCGGGTTTACCCAGAACGATTTACTCGCTTCCATCGAAGGGGACGACCAGGCTCATTGGTCACTCGACGGCCGAGAGACCAATAAATCATCACACTCGCCGTACGATGGTCGACCGACTCGCGGGGAACGGGCGCGAAACACCCATATATCGCTCCCCCCATGGTACAGACACACATGGATGTGCGAGTGAAGGGGACTGTCGCTCCGGACCCGTTTCTGAGCGCGGCCGCGCTGCTGGAAACCGAGTATGAGCTCTTGCGGCCGGTCGACGTTCGCATCCGGGAGAATCCCGACCAGCGGACGTGGGCGGCCCACTACGAGGACCGACACGTCCTGAACATCTCCCGACAGGCCGCCACCAGCGTGATGGCCCGCGAACTCGCCTTGCATGAGTTCGCCCACATGGCCCGCTACGAACAGCACCACGCCTCCCACATCCAGTCGACCGAGGAGGCGCTGTTTCTCGCCCTCGCGGGAAAATCCGTCGAGCGCCGGAAGCTAAGCCACTGCTACCAGATCGCCAACCACATGAAGGACGTCTACGCCGACGACATTACCCTCGATCTGGCTCCCGCAACGAAGCTGATCGACTTCTTCGCCGCGAAACTCGGGACGGCGATCGCCGACCGGCCGGCCGAGGGGCCGCCGGACTCGCGGCTCGAAACCCCCGGTGCCGACCCCGAGATCACCGCGGTCAACGCCGCCTTCGCCCTCGGACTGCTCGAACGCCACGGGCTGGTCGACAGCAGCCACCGGCTGTACGATCTGGCCCACGCGGCGGCCGCCAACGCGCCGGCGGTCGATCTGGCGGCGTTCAAACAGCGGTTCAAATCCCTCGGCGACGAGCCCTCCGAAAGCGAGTACCGCAAGACGTTGGTCGATGTGACGCGGGCCTACGCGACGGCAGAATAAGTCGACTTAGTTCTCGGTTGATTCCACGGGAAAGCCGAAATAAAACACGGCCCCAAGTACAGCACCTTGTACGAAGGCTCGGATACCGACGAATACCGTAAGCGGCTCACCGAAAACCACAATCTGCATAACGAGCGCCGTAAGGAATGCGGTAGCGAACCCGCCAAGCCCGAAGTGACGGGACGACCACCGAGTGTCTGTCATACCCGACCGAGAGCATCTCCGTTATTCAATATATGTGTACCTGATGTAGCAGCCATCAGAGGCATGTAGAATTCTCGGGCAACCGAGGTCGACTGTTCGGACGGAATCAGCCCGGATACCGTCCCCGAACCACGGGGTAGCACAAACGGAAGGGCTTTTCGCGGCGAGCGGTATCGGCGGGTATGGGGCAGGTGAGACGGCGGGCCGTCGGCTACGTCATCGGGATCGCAGTGACCATCCTCGTGTCGGCGGTCGCCTACGATATCGGGAGTCGAACCTACGAGCCCGACTACTCGTACTCGTTTCTCCAATCAGTCCAGTTCGTCGTCGAGACGTTTACCGCGACCGGCTACGGCTCACATGCGCCATGGGAGAGCCCCGAAATGAACGTACTCGTCATGATCCTCGATATTACCGGGGTCGCACTGTTCTTCGTCGCCCTCCCCGCAGTGTTTCTGCCGGTGTTCAGACAGGTGCTCTCGACGTCGGCCCCGACGAGCGTCGACTCGGAACTCCGCGACCACGTGATCGTCTGTACCTTCTCCTCGCGGGCCGAGACGCTGATCGACGAGTTGGAGGCCGACGGCGTGGCGTACGTGCTGATCGAGGCCGACGGCGACCGGGCCGACGAACTCTACGAGCGGGGCCTGCCGGTCGTCCACGCCGACCCCGAATCGGTCGCGGGGTTGGAGGCGGCCAACATCGACTCGGCGCGAGCGCTCGTCGCCGACGTCTCCGATCGGGTCGACGCGAGCATCGTGCTGGCCGCTCGGGAGGCCAACGGTGGGATTCGGGTGGTGAGCGTCGTTGAGGACCCCAACCGCGAGCGCTACCACCGGCTGGCCGGCGCGGACGCCGTGGTCTCCCCACGGACCATCCTTGGGGAGAACCTCGCGGGGAAGCTGACCACCGCCGCCCGAGCCGATCTGGAGGCTGCCATCGAGATCGGCGACTCGTTTGCGGTCGCCGAAATTCCCATCGACAGCGACGGGCCGCTGGCGGGGTCGACGCTGGCCGAGAGCGCGATCCACGACCGCTACGGCGTGACGGTCGTCGGCGCGTGGCACAACGGCGACTTCCAGATGCCGCCCGACCCGGAGTTGGTCCTCGACAACGGGATCACGCTGATCGTCACCGGCGAGGGGCCACAGCTCGACCGGCTCGAAACCGAGGCGACCGCCGCAGTCAGAGCCTTCGGCCGCGGCGAGGTCGTCGTCGTCGGCCACGGCGAGGTCGGCGGCATCGTCGCCGACCGGCTCGCGGCGGCCGACCTTCCGCATACCGTCGTCGACACCGACGATCGGGAGGGCATCGATGTCGTCGGCGACGGGACCGATCCCGCAGTGTTGGAGCGGGCGGGCGTCCCCGAGGCTCGGTCGGTCGTGTTGGCGCTGCCCGACGACACCGAAACCGAGTTCGCCACGCTGGTCGTCCGCGATCTCAACCCCGACGCCGAGATCATCGCCCGCGCCGAGTCCGCCGGCGCGATCAACAAAACGTATCGCGCGGGCGCAGAGTACGTCCTCTCGCTGTCGACGGTCAGCGGCCGGGCAATCGCCGAGGAGATCCTCAATGACGAGGAGATCCTCTCGATGGACACCCGCATCGAGTGTATCCGGACGCCCGCTCCCGGACTCATCGGCGAGACGCTGGCGGGGGCCGACGTCCGCGAACGGACCGGCTCGACGGTCGTCGCCGTCGAACGGGACGACGAACTCTACACCGATCTCGCGGCTGAGTTCCGGATCGAACACGGCGACGAACTGGTCGTCGTCGGCACCGACGCGGCCGCCAACCAGTTCGTCGAAACGTTCGGCTAAGGCCGGCTGTCGACGAGAGCTAGATACTGAACGAGACCGTGTAGGTAGCCGTCTCGTCGGCACCGTCGAGCGTGATGTCGGCCTCGTAATCACCCTTCTGTGGGTTTTCGACGCCGTCGATCGTCACGATCACCGGGCCGTCGATAGTCCGATCGAACCGGCCGTCGAGATCGAACGTCGCCGTCGACCCCGAGTAGCTGCCCGAGTTGACATCGATACTGGTCGGCTCGTCTTCGTCCTCGCGGGTGATCTCGACGGTGACGTCCTCGTCGGTCAGTCCATCGAGACTCACACCTTGGCTGCCGCCGGGATAGTCGACGGTGATCGAGTCGACTTCGCCCGTGTAGTCGACGAAGCCCGTCTCCCATGTGTGGACCGCACTCGTGTTCTGTTTCGCCGGATCGATGGCCAGATCCCACTCGCCGCCGACGATGATCTCCCGTGAGACGCTGGTGTCCTCGGTGGCGACCACGAGATCGACCGACGGCGCGTCGTCGGTCGACGTCGTGTACGTGAACGTGTCGCTGTACGAGTCGCCGGCATCGAGGGCCTTCGTCGCCGACTCTTCGGCGCTGCCAGCGGTAATCGTGATCTCCTGGTTGCCGGGGCCGGTGCCGGTGTTCGTGACCGTGTAGTCGGCGACGAGATCGTCGCCGGCGGTGACCTCCGAGGGCGCGCTGTCGATGGCGGGGTCGTAGAACGCCTCGTCGCCGGCGACCCCCATCTCCGCGCTCAGTGTCTCGGTATCCGTTCCGGTGTCGAAGGTCATCTCCGGCTCGTAGACGCCCGAATCCGGGTTTGTAACCCCCTCGATGGTCACTTTGGCCAGCCCCTCGATGTTGGTGTTGAAGTTCCCCGAGAGATCGAACGTATCGGTCGACCCCGAGTAGCTGCCGTCGACCCTGTTGACTTTGACCTCCTTTAGATCGCCGTCGCCGCTCCGGTCGAGTTCTACGATGACGTCCTTCTCGTCGAGCCCATCGAGGCTGGTCCCGGCGGGGTAGTCGACGGTGATCGTGTCGACGTCGTCGTCGATAAAGAGGTAGCCGAACTCCCAGACGTGTGTCGACTCCACGGCGGCCGTATCCGGACGCAACTCCAGTCTGGTCTCGGTGTCCATCGGGACGACCGTCTGGAAGTTCGCCAGTGCCGACGCCGAATCCGCGAAACTCGCCATCGCCCCGCTGAGGGTGAGGCTGATCGTCGCCAGCGCGCTCGCGCTGAGAATGAAGTTTCGACGTTTCATCTGTGGTCCCAGCCGGCGGCTCCGCCGACCGTAGCGACGGCGTCGACGAGACTGTACTATAATTAAGAACGAATCACAGATATATCAATATTTGTGTGTGCTGGGCGGGGGATCGGAGCCGAGCGGCCGGCTCAACTCATAAACAGCCGGCGGTCGGCCCGTTCGTGGCGCATTCCCATCACGTCGGCCAGCGGGGCGAACGAACACATCGTCCCGAGGTCCGCGTCGTGGTAACGGTCACAGACGGCCTCGATGGTCGGAAACAGCGCCGACAGCTCCGATTGGATCTCGGTGTGGCCGAACCGGCCGAGCCGCTGGGCGGCCCCTAACAGTCCGGTCACCGTCGAGTAGGCACCGACTAACGCCGCCTCGCGTCGACCGATCCCGGCCCGCTGGCAGAGTAGGCCGAGGATAACGGGGTAGTGGCCGGCGGTTTCGCCGGCCGCAAGCGCCGCGGCATAGTCGTCGACCAACTGGTCGCCGTCGACCCCCGCGAAGGGGCCGTCGTCGGCATCGGCCAGCAGATCAAGCAGTTTGCCGCCGGCCTTCGTCGAACTCTCCCGGAACTCCGCGGGGAGGGTTGCAGCCGCGAGCCGCTCGTCGGCCGCGAGCACGCCATCGAGGTCCTCGGCGGCCGCCGAGCGGTGGGCCCAGCCGAGGGCGACCGTCTCGGCCGGGCCGACGATCCCCCGGAGATAGCCCGCGACGAGCTCCGCGAGGTCACCGGTGGTCTCGATCCGCCCCTCGTTGAGGTACTGCTCGATGCCGTAGGAGGCGGTGTAGGTGCCGACCGGCAGCATCGAATCCGAGAGCCGCAACGCCGTCAGAAAGGCCCCGGAGTCAGTCATGGCTGTGGCCTCCGTCGTGGCTGTGGTCGTGGCCATGATCGTGGCTGTGGTCGTGGTCGACAGCCGGACCGTGTTCGTGGCCGTGGTCGTCGTGACCGTGCTCCGATCCGTGATCGTGGTCCGGCGTCGACTCCTCGAGGAACCGGTCGGCGTCGACGGTTTCGTATCGCGTCTCGGTCCCCTCGGGGAGATAGGGCCCGAGGACGTCCTCGATGATCGTCCGGTCGGCTTCGACCGGCACCGAGACCCTCCGGCCGTCGGCGGCGATATCCCAGTGTTGGTTGCCGATCCGGTGGCCGAGTGTAGCCACCGCCGCGGGGGGTGCCGAGGCCGGGAGTTCGATCACGAACGCCTCCAACGGCTCGAAGTCGACGACCACCGCTCGCTTGTCGCCGAGGACGAGCACGTCACCGGCGGCGAGTTCGGGTTTGTCGACCAACACACCGAGGTCGGTCCCGGCGTCGGTTGTGACGCGGAGGCGGGACTTCCGGCGGTCGGCACGGTCGATCCGGACCGTCTCGAGGCTGCCCGCCGCCTCGTGGGCGGCAACTGCCTCGGCGATCTCCGGGTCGTCGGTCGAACCGACGATGCCGTCGACGCGGATCACCGCTTCTCACCCCCGATCGGCGCGCCGACGCCGAGCAGGTGCCGGCGGCTCTCGTCCCATGCCACCTCGAGGGCTGTCGTCACGTCGGCGCTCCGGTCGCCGAGGAGGCGGACGGTCAGGCCCGCGTCGTCTTTCAGGACCGAGGTGCCGGCCGCGACATCGTCAATACCGGCCAGCCGCTCGTGGATTGCGTCGGCCAGCGGGTCGACCGCGGCGTCGGGTGCGAACACGTAGAGCGTGCCGACGACGCCGAACTCGCCGACCGTCGCCGGGTCGCGTGGATCCCGCTCGGCGGGCCGGAGGTCGACCGCGTCCGCACAGACCAGCGAGTCGTCGACGCTGGCCTCTAGGCGGCTGTGGTAGTGGTCGAAACTGAACGGCTCGTGGTCGGTGAGGCCGTTGGGCACGAACACATCGCCGACGATGACGGTTGCGTCGTCAGCCATGTCGACGGTCGTGGTCTGGAGACACCGGGCGGTCTCGTTGAGGATCGTCGGTCCCGGCAGGTATTCGAGATACGCCCCCGAGTCGGCGACGAGCGTGGCATCGAGATGGGCGTAGCTGGCCTTCATGCTCTGGATCTTCGTCGCACTTTGGGTCGTCACGTGCGCGCGCGATCCGGAGCGAGCCTCGACCGACAGCGTCTGGCGGTCGCCCTGCGTGACCGCACCAGTCGGGTCCTGGAGACAGATCGTCGTCAGTCCCGGAGCCGGATCGCTGTCGAGAGTCCCGGTGAGGTGGTAGGGCACCTTCACGTAGTCCGACAGCAGCCGGGTGGGGTTGTCGCCCTCGCGGGCCACCACCAGCTCTGCGACGCCGTTTTTGCCGTGGCCGAAGGCGGGTGACTGCGGCAGGTGTTGCTCGCCGTACTCCCGGAAGGCTGGCGGCACCGCTGGCCCCTCGGTGTTCGTACTCACGCGAAGAGGACACTCCGTTCGATCAGCTCGACCACCTCGTCGATTCCCTCCTCCGTTTTGCAGTTCGTGAACACCGTCGGCTCCTCGCCGCGGACCCGCTCGGAGTCCCGCTCCATCAGGTCGAGATCCGCGTCGACGTATGGCGCGAGATCCGTCTTGTTGATCACGAGCAGATCCGCTTGGGTGACTCCCGGCCCGCGTTTGGCCGGGATGTCGTCGCCCTCGGCGACCGAGATGACGAACATGAAGTAGTCGGCGAGTTCGGGATTGAAGGTCGCCGCGAGGTTGTCGCCACCCGATTCGACCAACACCACGTCAAGGTCGGGGTGGCGTTCGGTGAACTCGTCGATTTTGGCGAGATTCATCGAGGGGTCCTCTCTGATTCCGGTGTGTGGACACGCGCCGGTCTCGACGCCAGCGACGAGGTCCTCGGGCAGTCGACCCTCGAAGGACGCCTGGAGCTGCTCGGCGTCGGCTTGGGTCATGATGTCGTTGGCGATCACGCCGACGTTGTAGCCCGCGTCGTCGAGCCGCGGGACGAGCCGCTTGACCATCGCCGTCTTTCCCGAGCCGACCGGCCCGCCGAGGCCAACGGTGGCGACGTCTCTGTGGCCCATCAGTCGAGTTGCTCCGCGCTGTCGGCCCGGATCGGGTCGTGAACCGTC